>CAZLMS010000071.1:0-8917 GCA_964560645.1 uncultured Flavobacteriales bacterium
AAAAAAATAATACTAATCTTTGTTTTGATAGGGGCTGCATTGCCAATTTATTCCCAAGATGAGACGGAATATGACGTAGATTCCAAAAAGCAAGCCATATTCATATACAATTTTATGAAATATATAGATTGGCCAAAGGAAGAGGAAATAGACACGTTTAAGCTGGGGGTATATCAATCCAAAGGTGTTTATGAGGCTTTAGTTCAACTTTTTAAAGCAAGAAAAGCACAATATCCGTTAAAGATTCGGTTTTTACAAAACATTTCCGAGATAGGGAATGATTTACATCTCTTGTATGTAACTAAAAGTGCAGGAAATCAAATAGATGCAATAAAGAAACAACTCGACGATTGTTATACTTTACTTATTACGGACGAAAATGATATTCATAAAAGCATGATTAATTTTATTTACAAAAACGAACGAATGCGTTTTGAGTTAAATCTGGATAAATTAAATAATTGCGGATACAAAACAGCAGATGAGGTCATCAACATGGCAAATGAAAAATAGAATGATTATCATAGTTTTTCAAGCATGAAGGGGAAGGATGAATTATCTTTGCATCTATGCAACCCTATACACTTATAGCAGGACCTTGTAGTGCGGAAAGTTTTCAACAACTCTCCAATACGATTCAAAAAATTGTCGCAGAAGGAATTAAGCTTCAGTATTTTAGAGCCGGAATATGGAAGCCGAGAACTCGACCCGGAACCTTTGAGGGAATAGGGGAAAAGGCACTGGAATGGATGTCTTCTTTGCAAAAGGAATATCATATACGTTTTATTACTGAGGTAGCTTCTCCCGAACATGTCGAAAAATGCCTGCAATACGGAATCAATACGTTTTGGATTGGCGCCAGAACAGCGGTGAGTCCTTTTGCCGTTCAAGAAATTTCCGAATCGCTTACAGATGAAGTAAATATGATATATTTAAAAAATCCGGTAAGCCCCGATTTGAGTCTTTGGATTGGAGGATTGGAAAGACTTATGCAAGCGGTTGGAGAACGCAAAGTGGGAGCTGTTCACAGAGGGTTTTCGCTAGGTGATAATAAAGGTTATCGAAATGCACCTAAGTGGGAGATACCCATTGAATTAAAATCCTGTTTTCCCGATGTGCCGTTATTGGTAGACCCCAGTCATATTTGCGGAAACACGAACAATATTCCGAAAATAGCTCAAAAAGCAATAGATTTAGGGTTTGACGGGTTGATGTTAGAAGTACATATCAATCCCCGGGAAGCTCTGAGCGATAAAGAACAACAATTAACCCCCGAAGAATTACATAATCTTATCCGGAAAATAGAAAAAAAATCTTCTCGAAAACTCTCGGATATAGAGTTGTACAGAAACATGATAGATGAAATTGATGAAGAACTTATCCGGCTCATAAAGAAACGTTTGGATATTGTAGAAAAAATCGGAGAAGTGAAAATGCAACATAATCTTTCGGCGTTTCAAATTGAGCGATGGAAAGAAATTATTTCTACCCGAACTTCATTGGCAGAGCACTTGGCATTAGAAAATCACGTGGTGAGAGAATTTTTACAATTTATTCATAAACATTCTATTCATGTTCAAAGCAAGGTTTTTGATAATAAACTGAAAAACAGTGAGTAAGAAAGTAATTTTTATAGATACCGTTCATCCTGTTTTGCAAGACGAGTTTGAAAGATATGGATGGGAGTGTTACGACTATACCCGGCAAAGCAAAGAAGAAATAGAAAAAGATATAGCATCTTTTCAGGGATTAGTAATTCGCAGCCGCTTTAAAATAGATAAGGAATTTATAGATAAAGCATTGAATTTAAAATTTATAGCTCGTTCAGGTTCGGGAATGGAGAATATTGACTATTCTTATGCTCAACAAAAAGGTATAAAATGCTTTAACGCTCCCGAGGGAAATAGAGATGCCGTAGGAGAACATGCCATAGCCATGCTTTTGGCATTATTTAATAATATCATTAGAGGGGATGAAGAAGTCAGAAAACAACAATGGAACAGAGAAAAAAACAGAGGACATGAGATAAAAGGAAAAACTGTAGGCATTATAGGATACGGGCACACCGGAAGTGCCTTTGCAAAAAAGTTATCAGGGTTTGAATGCACGGTGTTAGCATATGATAAATACAAAACAGGATTTTCAAATGAATTTGTTCAAGAAGCCTCCATGGATAAAATTTTTAAAGAATCCGATATTGTTTCCATTCATTTGCCGCTTACAGAGGAAACTCATTATTTGGTAAACGACGAATTTTTAAACAATTTCCAAAAGAAAATATATATAATCAATACGGCACGAGGAAAGATTTTAAAAACCAAGGATTTAGTGAAAAATTTAAAATCGGGGAAAGTTTTGGGTGCTTGTTTGGATGTGTTGGAATATGAAAAAACATCTTTTGAAAACTTGGACGAAGTTTCCGAAGATTTAAAATACTTGTTTAACAGTCACAAGGTCATCCTGTCTCCTCACGTAGCAGGTTGGACTTTTGAATCTTATTACCGTCTATCCAAAATACTTGCCGATAAAATTTTGAATGAATTTAAATAAACCAAATACAATATAATTTTAAAAGATATACATTTGCCCGATAAATTTTTTAAAAATGGATAAAACATATCAACCAATTATTGACGATTTCATGGCTAAGTTAAAAGCCAAGAATCCCGGTGAAAACGAGTTTCATCAGGCGGTATATGAAGTAGTGGAATTTTTAATTCCCTATATAGAAGAACATCCGAAGTATAAAGAACACAAAATATTAGAGCGAATTGTAGAACCGGAACGGGTAATTATGTTTAGAGTTCCTTGGATAGATGATAAAGGAGAAATTCAAGTAAATAAAGGTTACAGAGTAGAGTTTAATTCTGCTATCGGGCCATATAAAGGAGGGTTGCGATTTCATCCTACCGTAAACTTAGGAGTGCTTAAATTTTTAGGATTTGAACAAATTTTCAAAAACTCACTTACTACCCTTCCTATGGGAGGAGGAAAAGGAGGTTCTGATTTCGACCCCAAAGGAAAATCCGATGCAGAAGTAATGCGTTTTTGTCAATCGTTTATGACAGAGTTGGCTCGCCACATAGGACCTGACGTGGATGTTCCTGCAGGAGATATTGGGGTAGGAGCCAGAGAAATAGGTTATTTATTCGGACAATATAAAAGAATCAGAAATGAGTTTACCGGTGTGCTTACCGGAAAAGGATTTGGTTGGGGAGGCTCTAATATTCGCCCGGAAGCTACAGGCTACGGATGTGTATATTTTGCCGAGCAAATGTTGGAAACTCACGGAGAGATGATAAGAGGTAAAAAAGTAGTCATTTCCGGTTCGGGAAATGTGGCACAGTATGCTGCTGAAAAGTGTATAGATTTGGGAGCTATCGTTTTAACAATGAGCGATTCATCCGGGTTTATTTATGACAAAAAAGGAATTGATAAAGAGAAATTAGCTTTTATCATGCATTTGAAAAACGTGAAAAGAGGAAGAATAAAAGAATATGTGAATAATTATCCCGAAGCCGAATATTACGAAGGTGCCAAACCATGGAGCATTGCTTGTGATGTGGCTTTACCTTGTGCCACTCAAAATGAGTTGGACGGTAAAGATGCGGCACAATTGCTTTCCAACGGATGTTTTTGTATAGCAGAAGGTGCTAATATGCCCTGTACACCCGAAGCTGTTGAACTATTTGTTAATGAACAAAAATTATTTGCACCCGGAAAAGCAGCTAATGCAGGCGGAGTAGCTACTTCGGGATTGGAAATGAGCCAAAACTCATTGCGCTTGCAATGGACAAGAGATGAAGTAGATGCCCGTTTGAAAGAAATTATGAAAAACATACACGAACAATGTGTAAAATACGGTAAAGAAAACGGGTATATCAATTATGTGAAAGGAGCTAATATAGCGGGATTTGTGAAAGTAGCAGACGCAATGATAGACCAAGGAGTGGTTTAATTCTAATTCAATTGAGAGCATAAAGTCTTGAGGTTGTCTTTTTTGAGACAGCCTCTTTTTTTATCTGCAATATTGTTGAACAGATTTCAATGCACTTTTATTTCCCAGTTTGGCTGCCTTTTTCCAGTCGGCGCATGCCTTGTTGTGTTGCTTTAAGTAATAAAGACAAACAGCTCTGTTATACAGGGCTTTGGAGTTGTTGGGGAAGATTTTTAAAAACTCATTATACCAGGGTAATGCTTCTTCATATTTTTTCATAAGAGTTAGCAAATCCGCTTTCGTTAGTTTCGCATTATGATATTCCGGATTGATTTCCATTGCTTTATTAATATACTGCAAAGCGGTTTCATATTCTTTTAATGACAAAAAAGCATTAGCCATGTTATTGTAGGCAGGATAATAAGAAGAGTCCAGTTCAATGGTTTTTTGATAATCTTTTATGGCATCTTGGTAATTTTTTAATTGTGCTTTGGCGACTCCGCGGTTAAAATATGCCATGGCATAATCAGGGTTTATTTCTATGGCTTTGTTGTATGAGGCAATGGCTTTTCGATACATTTTGTAATCCTTTAAAGAATTGCCGTAAATCCAATGAATATGGTCGGAGTAAGGATATTTCTTTGCAATATCTCCAAAAAATATGACGGAATTTAACCATACTTTATTTCGCGAATAGCTTTGATAAGTCAATAAAATCAAAGCAATTATACCCGCATATTTCACTATAGATTTGTACTTGATAAAACTTTTTCCTTCAAGTATTTCGTTTACAACAACCCCAATGATAAAGAAAAAACCCAGATATGGAATATAAGTATATCGCTCGGCAATAATTGCATATCCGAAAGGCACAATTTGAATAACAATACTGATGGAGATTAAAAAAAACAAAACACCAAAAATAATGAGCGTTCGGTATCTCTTAATTTTCCATAATAAGAACCCGATGATAAATACTAAAACAGGCGAAAGGTAAACTTTTAACGGAAAACTGCCGTCTAATTTAGGCGGGTAATAATGAATTCCGGCAAGATTTACCGGCAAAATCAATTTTTCTATATACAACCATATTGCATAGAATACCAAGAAAATTCTGTCCACAACACCTGTTTTCATGGCAATTTCCATTGCTTTTTGGCTTTGGGTATAAAGAGCCAATAATCCGAAAATCACAGAGAGAATAAAAAACGGAACGGACTTTATCAAAATATTTTTGTCAAGTTTTTGTTTTTGATAGAAATATATCAATAGTAAAATTGCTGGTAATGTAATCGCCATGGATTTAGAAAGCAATGATGCCAGAAACCACAGCAAAGAAATGTATAAATATTTGTTTTTGTTAGTGCTGATAAAATTAATAAATGAATTGATTGAAGCTAAATAAAAGCAGGCATACATTACGTCTTTAAGCTCGGCAATCCATGTTACAGACTCCAAGCGGGTAGGATGTATAGCGAATAAAACGGCAACAATAAAAGGAGTATATTTTCCTCCGAAAAGTTTGTCGGTTATGCGATACACCAGAAAAATATTCACCACATGAAACAACACATTTAGCCAATGAAAAGCCGCAGGTTTAAGTCCGAAAACAGCCAGTTCCAGCATATAAACCAGCATGGTGAGCGGTTGATAATTGGAGATATAAAAAGAAGTAAAGATTTTTTTGATATTTTCCCATGAAATTTGCGCAATGTCCGGATTTCGGATAATATAATTATCATCATCCCAATTCGATAAGAAATCAAAATTTTTAACTTGGTAAAAAATTAAGAGTGTTAATCCGTAAATAATTAACAGCGGAACGAAATTTTTTTTCAAATAATCTTTCATTTTTAAGCGGTTCAAAGTAAGCTACAAATATAGCAATTCACAACAGAGCGGTTGGGCAAAAACAACCTTGAATTGATAAAATGTTAATATTTACACTATATACTTGTAAAGTTAAATAACACAAAAAAGTTTAGATTTGCAATTGATGATTTGTTTGATATGAAGAAAAATTTAATTCTGATTTTCGCCGGGGTAACCTTGGCGATTTTTCCATCATTCTCGCAAAATATTGTAGCAGACACGCTTTCATCTGATACATCCGAGGCTCCTGATTACATACCGGTTTTTACAGTAAATTCCGATGTGTTGGAAAATCAGGCAGTTTCTCAAAATGTATCAGGTATATTACAAGCCTCTCGCGATGTTTTTGCCGCGGCAGCCGGTTTTAGATTTAGCGTAGCCCGTTTCAGAATGAGAGGGCTTCAGTCTAATTTTTACTCTACTCTTATGAACGGAGTTCCCGTAAACGACCCTGAAAGAGGATGGGCGGTATGGAGTTATTGGGGCGGGTTAAATGATGTTACCCGTTATCAGGAAGTTCGTCCGGGAATAGTATCTTCTTCCTATGGATTTACGGGGATAGGCGGATATTCCAATATCAATTTGAGAGCATCGTCTTTCAGAAGCGGAACAAGAATATCTTATGCTATTTCTAATAGAACTTATCGTCATCGTCCTATGGTGTTTCATTCCACAGGTATGATGGATAACGGATGGGCAGTTACGGTAAACGCTTCGGCACGTTATGCCAAGGAAGGATATGTAGAAGGTACTTATTATAGCGGAGCCAGTTATTTTATAGCTCTTGAAAAGAAAATCAATGATGCACATTCTATTAATTTTGCCACCTTTAATGCACCTACCGTAAGAGAAAGACAAGGAATAGCTGTGCAAGAAGCCTATGATTTGGCAGGCACCAATTATTACAATCCTTATTGGGGGTTGCAAAACGGCGAAAAAAGAAACGCCCGGGTAAGAATTACCAACAAACCCTATTTTTTCCTGACGGATTATTGGACTATCAATGAAAAATCTAAATTAACAACCACTTTAATGTATTCTACCGGAAGAATAGGCAACACCAATCTAAACTGGTACAATACTAAAGACCCTCGCCCCGATTATTACAAATACTTACCTTCTTATTACAAAGAAACAAATCCCGAGTATGCAGCTGAGCTTGAGCAAAAATGGAAAACCGATATCAACACCCGTCAAATAAATTGGGATGCACTTATAAATGCCAACAGAAATAATATTCATGCAGTAGAAAATGCCAACGGACAAGCAGGAAATACTGTTGTCGGATTGCGTTCCAAATATATTGTAGAAGAATACCGAACCAATCCGAACCAAATTAATCTTAATTCTATTTATACTACTGAAGTCAATTCAAAAATAAAAATCAGCACGGGAGTTAATGCTATGATTTATAAAAGTAGAAACTATAAAGTGTTAGACGATTTATTGGGCGGAGAATATTGGGTAGATGTAAACCAATTTGCCGAGCAAGTTTCTTCCGACCCGTTGGTGGCTCAAAACGATTTGGAAACACCTAATAAAATTGTAAAAGAAGGTGATAAATTCGGTTATGATTATACGATAAATCAAAACTTTGGAGAATATTTTGCCAATGCCGATTTTAAACTCAATAAAGTAGAAGCGTATGCAGCAGGAAAGATTTCATACACGGAATTTTGGAGAACAGGACATGTGAAAAACGGCTTGTTTCCCGACAATTCCAAAGGAGATTCCGAAAAACAAAAATTCATCAATTACGGAGTGAAAGCCGGAGCAGCATACAAAATTACCGGAAGGCACATTGTATCATTAAATACGGCTTATTACACCCAAGCTCCCAATACCTATACTGCATATTTGTCGCCCAGAACCCGCGATCAAGTAATTCCGGGATTGGAATCTGCTCAAGTAATATCCGGAGATGTAAATTATATGATTCGGTATCCTAAATTTAAAATGAGAGCCACAGGATACTATACGCAAATTAACAACCAGGTATGGCAACGCAGCTTTTTTCACGATGTGTACAGAACATTTGTAAACTATTCCATGACAGGCGTAGACCAACTTTTTACAGGAATAGAATTAGGTTTTCAAGCAGATGTGTTAGCCATGTTTACTATAGACGGAGCTTTTGCCAAAGGGCAATATTTATATAACTCCCGTCCTTTAGCCACAGCTACTCAAGACAACTCTCAAGAGCTCCTATTTGAAAATCGCACCGTGTACATTAAAAATTATCATATCGGCGGAATGCCCGAAACGGCTGCCACACTCGGATTAAAATATAATTCACCTCATTATTGGTACATAGGAGTTAATGCCAATTATTTTGATGATATTTGGTTGAGCATCAATCCCGACCGCCGAACTGAAGAAGCCATAGCAAAATATGTAAAAGACGACCCCCAATGGGAAGAAATTGTAGCTCAAACTAAATTAGACCCGGGTTTCACGCTGGATGCCTATGCCGGTAAATCGTGGAAAATCAAAAAATACATTGTGCGGCTCAATGTAAATGTAAGTAACATATTGAACAATCAAAACTTTGTAACCGGCGGATTTGAGCAACTTCGTTACGACAGCAACCAAATAGATAAATTTCCTCCCAAATTGGGATATATGTACGGATTAACATATTTTGGAATGATTAGTATTTTATTTTAATTAAACAGTTTTTATGAAAAAGCAAATTAAAACACTTTTGGTATTATCGGGAATAGCATTGATGGCAGGTATTTCCGGGTGTAAAAAAGATTTTGACTTACCACCGGTAAAAGAAATACCCGAAGGAATGAAAATTACCATTCACGATTTAAAAACCAAATATGTAAAAAACAATTTCAAAACAGTTCGCTTTACCGAAGATTCTACTTATTCTTTATATGCAGTAGTGGTAGCCGATGAATCTACAGGTAATTTATACAAAGAAGCATACGTTGAAGATGAGACGGGAGGATTGCACCTCAACTTGTTGTATTCCGGAGGCTTATATATAGGCGACTCCATAAGAATTTATCTTCCCGGAACCCGTTTGATTTATGAAAACGGCATGTATCATTTAGATTCGGTGGATGTGGATAACAACATCATTAAGCAAGCTGCAGG
>CAZLMS010000072.1:0-8901 GCA_964560645.1 uncultured Flavobacteriales bacterium
AAATTGAAATTATTAATTTGGTATATTTTTTCATAAACACTTATTTAATTATAAACAATATAAATTTTTCTAAAATCCTGCCAACCAATTACGCCTAACTCGTTTTACCCAACAAAGATATAAAAAATATCCGAAATAATTACGGGATATCTGTATAAAACCCTCACCCTTTGAGTTTTTTATTATCTGCTTTATAGTTACTGAGAACTTTGTCTAACGGACTTTCTATCTGACATAAGTCTTTTCGTGATACATGCGTGTAAATCATTGTAGTTTCGGTGCGTGCATGTCCCAACATTTGTGCGAGTCAGACCATCGAACACCGTCTATTTGTTTAATGGTTTTTATCAGATTGGGATTATAGTCAAAAGCAGTTTTTATTTGCTTATCGCCACGGTGCGAAAAAAGGGATAATGTTACGACAGGTAATCATTCCATAAATTATACACAACCAGGCTTTTGAATTTAAAAAAACAACTTTTATCGCTTAATCCCTTTCAGGGTCTTTATTCCCTGGCTTGTGGTAATTTCTATAAAGTATGTTCCTGAAGGAAGGGTAGTTAAATTTATATTTTGTAATGACTGCACGGAAGAGAAATTTTTTACAAACTCCCCGTTCAAATTTCTGACCCGGATAGAAATAATTTCTTCATTTGAGTTTATGAAAAATTCTTCTCGGAAAGGGTTGGGATAGATAAAAACGGGATGTTCTGCATGAAGTTTTTCTATGTTTGTCAACCCGTTGATAACTACGTATATTCCTGCTGAAAGCTGAGTGGTGTCCACAATGAAGTCTAAATTAAAAATACTGTCATTATTGAGAATAGACACCGTATGAGAGGAATCCATAGGAATTCCCGGAATATCCACTATTAAACGATATTCGGAATTATTAGGAAGTTTAGACTTTTTGTATTCCCCTTGGCTATTGGTTCGAGTTTTTCCTTTGTAAATACCTCCCGGCACTTGCTCTAAGATAACATCCACTCCCGGAATGGGATCCCCTGCTTTATTTCCGCCATAACCGTAAGTAATAACACCGCTACAAAACCCTTTGTTGTTACTTCCCGACCAGTCGGGAACCTCTATGAGAGTAATATCCACATTACTTATACCGGATGTTATAATACTTATAGTATTTGCTGTTTGCCAATGAGGAGATTGTCCGTAATAAGTCTTTAAGTGATTGGGGTATAAGTTTGTATCTCCATAAGCAGCCACATAATAAACACCTGGAGATACATTAAAACTGTAACTCCCGGAAAAAATTCCTACGGAATCTACCAATGTTCCGTCTATTAAGAACAATTTTACATATCCGGAAGATACAGCATTGGTACTATCGCTAACGGTTCCCGAAATAGTATATTGAGCATTGCCCAGGTGCGCATAAATGACACCCACCAGAATATAAAAAAACTTTTTCATTACTAAATGTTTGACACAAAAGTATAAAAAATTGTAAATCTGCCAAATAAAGGGTAAACTTTATCGGCTGCAAACTGACACACCAAGCGAAAAAACAGAAAAAACGCCAATACCTTTAAATTTCGTCACCTTTCATTCTCACGCTTGCCGTCAAGGCTAAACGAATTAGTGCTTAAGCGTCTATTTTAGCATATTTTGCGTTTTTTTCAATGAATTCCCTTCTGGGAGGAACATCATCGCCCATAAGCATAGAGAAAATCCGGTCTGCTTCGGCTGCGTTTTCTATGGTTACTTGTCGAAGTGTTCGGGTTTCGGGATTCATGGTTGTTGCCCATAATTGTTCGGCATTCATTTCTCCCAAACCTTTATATCGTTGTACATGAACGGAACTTTCTTTGCCGCTTCCTTTCAGTTGTTGGATTACCCGGTCTCGTTCGTCGTCTGTCCAACAATAAACTTCTTCTTTTCCTTTTTTGACCAAATATAAAGGAGGGGTGGCAATATATAAATATCCGTTTTCTATGATTTCTCTCATGTAGCGGAAAAAGAATGTCATAATTAAGGTTTGGATATGGCTTCCGTCCACATCGGCATCACACATAATGATTATTTTATGATAACGCAGTCCGCTTAAATCCAAAGCCTTGCTATCTTCTTCGGTTCCGATTTTTACGCCCAGAGCGGTATATATGTTTTTTATTTCTTCGTTTTCAAATATTTTATGCTGCATGGCTTTTTCTACGTTCAAAATTTTTCCGCGAAGCGGCATAATTGCCTGAAAACGTCTGTCTCTTCCTTGTTTAGCCGTTCCGCCTGCGGAATCCCCCTCTACTAAATATAATTCACATTGTCCTGGGTCTTTTTCGGAGCAGTCTGCAAGCTTTCCGGGAAGTCCGCCGCCGGTTAGCACGTTTTTTCGCTGTACCATTTCACGTGCTTTGGTAGCGGCATGACGTGCTTGGGCAGCTAAAATCACTTTTTGCACAATTGCTTTCGCTTCGTTAGGATGTTCTTCCAGATAATAAGAAAGCATTTCGGAAACTGCTTGACTTACCGGAGCCGTAACTTCCCGGTTTCCGAGTTTGGTTTTAGTTTGTCCTTCAAATTGCGGTTCAGCAACTTTTACCGAGATAACAGCTGTAAGACCTTCGCGAAAATCATCGCCGTTAATTTCAAATTTCAGCTTGGAAAGCATTCCGCTTTCTTCGGCATATTTTTTTAAGGTGTTGGTAAGACCTCTTCTAAATCCGGACAAATGAGTTCCGCCTTCGTGAGTGTTGATATTATTTACGTATGAATGAATGTTTTCCGAAAAGGAAGTGTTATATATCATAGCAACCTCTACAGGCACACCGTTTTTCTCTCCTTCAAAATGAATAACGTCGGGAATTAGCGGCTCTCTGTTGGAGTCTAAAAATCGAACAAATTCTTTTAATCCTTCTTCACTGTGAAAAGTTTCTTGTTTGGGATTTCCTTCTTCGTCTTTTTCGCGATAATCGGTAAGTGTAATGGTAATGCCTTTATTTAAGAAAGCCAACTCCCTAAGACGGGCGGCTAAGGTGTCATAGCTGTATTCCAGAACTTGAAAAATTTCAGGGTCCGGTTTAAAACGTACAATAGTTCCGGTTTTATCGGTTTCTCCAATTTCTTTTACGGGATACAAGGCTTTTCCCCTTGAATATTCTTGTTGCCAAATTTTTCCGTCTCGATGAACCGTGGCTGTTAAATGTTCGGAAAGAGCGTTTACACAAGACACCCCGACACCATGCAACCCTCCCGACACTTTGTAAGAACCTTTGTCGAATTTACCTCCGGCACCGATTTTTGTCATTACCACTTCCAAAGCGGAAACGCCTTCTTTTTTATGAATATCCACAGGAATTCCCCGCCCGTTGTCTTCCACTTCTATGGAATTGTCTTCAAATACCGACACGTGAATAGTGTCGCAATATCCGGCAAGGGCTTCGTCAATAGAGTTGTCCACTACTTCATAAACCAGATGATGTAATCCTCTTACGCCAATATCTCCGATATACATGGAGGGGCGTTTTCTTACATGTTCAATCCCTTCTAACGATTGAATACTGTCTGCTGAATAGTTGTGATTTTGTTCACTCATTCTACTTTTAATTTAAGGTATTCAAAGATACGAAAAAAAGCAAAGCATCAAGTGATAAAAACTCTTGAAATCAACGATTTTTTCACGAATAAATTAACAGGCTAATCTTCTAAAAAAGAAAAGGAAATTCCGCCCAAAATATTCAGTCCTTGAACAGGGTAATTTTCCCATTGATAATATTTCACGGAAGCAATATTGTTGATATTTAAGAAAGCGGACAATCGTTTGGAATAACGGTATTCCAATCCCAAGTTAATGTCATATATGGCGGGAATGGAGATGCTATATACATTTTCTGCCACAAAATCTCCTTTCGAGGGGTTGAGTGTTTTGGCTTTTCGAGGAGAGATTACAAATAACTGTCCTCGCAATATCAGTTTGTCTAGAATATCGTATTGAAAAGCGGTTTTTAGTTGATAATCGGGTAAATACCAAGGAACAAATTCATTTTCCGTTCGATAGGAGAAATATTGTGCTTGGAAAATAAAGTCGAGTTTTTCGGTTTTTTGCCATGTGATTTCGGCAGACAATTCGGTGGTTTCCACATTGTCATATATCACGGCAAAAGAAGGAACGGTTACCCATACAGGAGCAAAAGTGGGATAGGGAAACGGAAAATAATCGGACAAGACGAACAACGGCAAGTTATTTTGCTTTTTCTTAATGGCTTTAAAGTCAAAAGAAACGGTTGATGAATATGCTCCTTTTATTCCGCCATACAGCTTATACAATTCGTTGGTATTCCGAAGAGACAAGTACGGATTAGCTAAAAACGGGTTGCGGGCATATAAGGAATGCAAATTATTTCTTTGAATGCCGCCCGAAACACCTACATAGGGAATAATGTATTCTTTGTACAAATTGTATTTAAATTTAGCATTGGGATAAAAATGAAATTTAGTAACATCGGCGGCATTTACCATAATGTTTAACCCCACATCGGCTTGATAGTGCTTGCCTTTTGAGGAAATTTCGGGATTTACGTTAACAATGGCGGAGGAGGAGGCGACAGTACTTTGAAAATTGTTAATGTCAAACCAAGTGTTTAGTTTTATTAACTCGCCGGAATATCGTTTTTTAAAATTATTTTCCGCTTGAATGTATAACTCTTTGGCAGCAAACATTGTTTCTGTCAAGTAAGAAGCATTTATGCTTGAATGATAATTTATGGCAGACGTATCTTTGAAGAAACTTG
Source organism: uncultured Flavobacteriales bacterium (assembly GCA_964560645.1). Lineage (GTDB taxonomy): Bacteria > Bacteroidota > Bacteroidia > Flavobacteriales_G > NORP312 > CAZLMS01. The sequence continues at coordinate 4,743 of CAZLMS010000072.1, forward strand.
TGAAAGAAACATTACCGTTTATTTTATGATAGTTTTGAAGTGTATTGTCTTTGTTGAGGTATGTTAAAGAGTCGGGATAACCGTAAAAATGAAATCGATCATAATTGTATTGAAGGTTGCCGGCAAGCAAATGTTGTCTGAGGAACTTTTTCCCGAAAAGAAGCAAATGGTTATTGGAAAAATTAGCATCTCCGTATCCTTTTATATTTCCTCCGGACCCTAAATGATTAATGTTTAATCCGGCTAAATGTTTACGGGAACGCCCGGCAGTAATAGAGAGGTCGGCAAAGGTGTTTTTGTAATTTCCCACACCCCCTTTAAAATACCCTTTGGTGAGTGGAGACAACGGTTCTCCTCTCATAGAAGCCGGTTTAATAGGTTCTATATTAAACTTTACGGGATATTGCTTGTTTAAAAAGGTGTATTTTATTTTGGGCGGTTCTATTTGAGCTTCTATTACGGAAGGATAATCCTCTATTCTTTTGGGAGAGACAATCGTTGGTTCGTATTCTTTTACGATGATTACATCGTTTGTTTTAAGCGTGTCTTCGGAGGAGCGTTTTACCTGAGCAATAATATTTTGCTGATATGTAAACCAAAACAAAAAAACAAGCAATATGTGAATAAGGTGTTTCATACAAAAAAGTTTTTATTCTTCTTCGGGTTCAAACAAGTCTTCATATTCGGGATTGTTAAAAATGTTTAAAGTATCGGGAGTTTGAACAGGCTCTTGTGTTTCTTCTTTTTCCGATATTTCGCGGAGTTTTTCTTGCGCTATTTGTTTTAAATCTTTTCCTTCATAATTGTCTATAATGCTTTGCAAAGTGGCTTTGGCTTGAAAAGTGTCGCCCGATTTGTAATACACATCTGCCAAGAGAATCAAGCCTTTAGCAACCCAATAAGGATAAGAAGGAACTTGATTAACAAGCTCGTAAATCAACTGTTCGGTTTTTTGCAAGCTGTCTTTTTGATACATAATATTTGCCATATAATATTTGGATTCGGCACTTTTTTCACTTTTGGTCATGTGGCTTACGGCTTTAAAATGTTCATAAGCAGCATCTAAGGAGTCTAAAGCATAAAAGGACTTGGCTTTTATGAATTGAGATTCTACTTTTTGTTCCGGAGATGCCGTATTGTTTTCCAGAACAATGTCTGCATATTGTATGGCGGGAACAAAGTCTTTCATAAAAAAATAGGTTTTCATCAACCCTTCTTGAGCATCGAATTTGTAATCGGGATTTTCGGCTATTTTTTCCAACATCAGGTAGTTGCTTAATGCTTTGTCAAACCGTTGGTTTGTAAAATTGATGAGAGAGGCTTTGTATAAGGCTTCTTCCGAATATTTATTAACAGGTTGGTTAATTATGAACTCATAACCTTCCAAAGCCTTGTCATACTGCCCCTTTTGATAGTAGCATTCTGATTTATAGTAGTTTGCAGATAATGCAAAAAGTGGTTTTTCAAACTTTTTCAGGTATTTTTCCAATAATTCGATAGCTTTATCACAATTGCCTTTTAAATATTGAAGCTCGGCTGCTTCGTATGTTACGGAGTCCATTTCTGCTGTGGAAACATCAAGAAAATCCAGCTGTTCGGTTAGGCGGGCGTATTCTTCTGTTTTTCCCATTCTGATATAAATATTTTTGATGGCTTCCAGCGCTTCTTTACTGTCTTCGTAGTTCGGATATTGTTGAATAATCTTATTGAAAGCTTCCAGCGCTTTTTCATTTTCATCGTTATTGTAATATACCAAACCAATGTTGAGCAGTGATTTTTTCACATAAGGGCTTTTCGGATAATCCGTTACGATTTTTTGAAAATGCTCTACAGCTAAATCCGGTTGATTTTTAATTAAATAGTATTTTCCGAGCTCATACAAAGCATCATCAATAAATTCCGAGTTGGGAAATCGGGAAATCAAGGTTTCCAAGAGCGCCTTTTTTTCTTCCCGTTTTTTAATAATACCCATTGCCATGGCTTTTTGATATAGCGCATAATCGGGCATTATTTTTCCTATTTCGTATGCCTTTTGATAAAAGTCTTTTGCTTTGTAGTAATCTTTGAGCACAAAATAAGCATCGGCTGTGCGCAAGCAGGCATCGTTTAGAAGGAGCGAATCAATGCCGGAGCTTAAAGAAATGTATTTTCTGAACCATTTGGCTGCATTTTCATAATCTTTTTGTTCAAAATAACAATATCCGATGTTGTAATTTGCTTTTGGAAATTCTTTTAGTAAAATAGCCGAAGGCATAAACATAAATTCTTGAAAGGCGGTAAGCGCTTTGTCATATTGTTTTTGTTTGTAATAAATGTCTGCAATTCTGTATTTTGCTTTGGCAGACAGTTTCGGGTCGGCATTTATTTCCACAGCTTTTTTGAAGATGGATAGAGCTTCGGTATATTTTTTATTTTGATATAATTCCACTCCGTAATTGTAAGCAATAATTTGTTGAATTTCTTTCATTTTTGGTGAAAGCGGACGGAGTTTTTCAAATGATTCCAATGCTTTTTTGTAGTTTTTCGTATTTAAGTAAGCATTAAGAAGATATTGATATGCTTCTTCTTTTTCGGGCGCATTCGGATATTGTTCAATAAAATCTAAAAATAAATCAACGGCAGTATGATAGGGGTCAAAGCTGGTTTCATACGAAAGTTTGGCATAATTGAAAAAAGCATTTTTAGACAGCTCTTTATCAATATTCAATTCATAAACTTTTTTGAAGGCGTTAATGGCATATTTTTTCTTTCCCGCTTTAAGGTAACAATCCGCAAGATGATAATATGCCAGTTGAGCTAAGGTGTCGGATGTTTGAGGAATAGATTTGAACAATTTAACGGCTTCTTTGCAATTGCCGGTTTTGTAAAATGCATACCCTAATTGATATTTGTCTTCGGGAGTTGCTTTATGTGATTCTCTTTGATAACGAATCAGGTATGGAATAGCATTTTCATACTCTTTTTTATTAAAATACGCTTCGCCGATTAAACGGGCAATTTCGGGAGCACGTTTAGGTGTAGCGGAATCCAACAGTTGAGGAGCATATTGTAAAAGTTCGTCATATTTCCCTTGCAAGTATAAAATTTGCGTAATGTAATAAGGCACGATGGGAGCAAACTTTTTGTCGTTTTTAATTTTGTTAAAATCTTCCAAAGCGGTTTGGTAATTCCCTTTGATATACTCGATATGAGCAAAATAATATCTTGACGGAGTGGTATATGGATTGTCGGTGTCTTTAATTTCGTAAAATGATTTGGAAGCATTTTCATAATCGCCCAATTTAAAATAACTGTAGCCTGTTTTGAAGTGGTATTCGGCGACCTCTTCATTTGTTAAGTCATACATATCTACGTGAGAAAAATATTCGATGACCTTTTTCCATTTATGTTTTCGATAATTATAACGACCTAAATGAAAATATGCCGTTCGAACCTTAGGATGGTCGGGGTGATGTTCTATAAACCTTTTAAGCAGAAGCTCACCGTCTTTGTTAAATAATTCTATGGCACACACAGCCATATAATATTCTGCATTTCCGGTAATAGGAGAATAGGGGTCATTGAGTTTTTTGATGGCTATTTCAAATTGTTTTTGAGCGGCAGCATACTTTTGTTTGTCAAAAAGTTCTGTTCCGTAAACATATTCTTTAATGTCCGAGGAATAAACTTTTGTTTTTTGAGCAAAAACAGGGTAACACGGAAAAATACCCGCAAAAGCAACCCAAACAAAAAAATACCGTAACGATTTATGAAAGTTCATACGTAAATTTCAAAAGATTAAAAATCGGACGTAAAAGTAAACTATGAATAAGCCGTGTAGTAAATACCGTTCAACAAATTATTAACGGCAAAATGTTTAAATGTATTACTTTTGAAAAACAAATACTTGAAAATAATGAAACAAAAGTCATATCAAACAACAATTTTGCTTTTGCTCTTTTTGAGCTCTCTCTCTTTATTCGGGCAAGAAAAATGGACGCTTTACAAAGAAACAGACGGTATTAAGATATCCTACAGAAAAGAAATATGTCCCATACCGAACATGACAAAAGGAAGCAAAGAAAAATACCTTTTTAAAATAGAAAACATCACCGATAAAGAACTCTGGGTAAGCTGGAATTTCCATTTTTGGATAAACGGAAAGTGCATTGGTTGTGAT
>CAZLMS010000073.1:0-8833 GCA_964560645.1 uncultured Flavobacteriales bacterium
CCTTGCTCGAAGCTATGCAAGAACGGCAAGTAACCATTGGAGACAACACTTTTAAACTTCCTGAACCGTTTTTGGTAATGGCTACTCAAAACCCGGTAGAACAAGAAGGTACATATCCTCTTCCCGAAGCTCAAGTGGACAGGTTTTTATTAAAAGTGGTACTCGATTATCCCAAAAAAGAAGAGGAAAAACTCATTATACGCCAAAATGTTTCTACACAAGGATTTCCTGAAATTAACACTACTCTGAAACCTGAAGATATTTTGCGTGCGCGGGATATTGTAAGACAAGTTTATATGGATGAAAAAATCGAGCAATACATTGTGGATATTGTGTTTGCTACCCGTCGCCCCGAAGATTATCAAATGGAGAATTTCAAATACATGATAAGTTTCGGAGCTTCACCCCGTGCCAGCATCAGTTTGGCTTTGGCATCCAAAGCATACGCTTTCATAAAACGAAGAGGTTATGTAATTCCCGAAGACGTAAGAGCGGTTTGTCATGATGTACTCCGCCACAGAATAGGTCTTTCTTATGAAGCTGAAGCAGAAAATATTACCCAAGAAGATATCATCAATGAAATCTTAAACAAAGTAGAAATTCCGTAATACCTGAAGCACTGTTGAAGAATGGATACCAAAGAATTACTTAAAAAAATACGGAAAATCGAAATCAAAACCCGCGGCTTATCCAATCAGATATTTTCGGGTGAATATCACAGTGCTTTTAAAGGACGCGGAATGGCTTTCAGTGAAGTACGTGAATACATGCCGGGCGATGAAATACGAACAATAGACTGGAACGTAACAGCAAGATTAAATCATCCTTATGTAAAAGTTTTTCAAGAAGAAAGAGAACTTTCGGTAATGCTTTTGGTGGATGTCAGTAAATCGGAAAGTTTTGGCACTCAACATCAAATAAAACGGGATTTAATTACGGAAATATGTGCCGTTTTGTCATTTTCGGCTATACAAAACAACGATAAAATAGGTGTAATTTTTTTCAGCGACAAAGTAGAAAAATTTATTCCTCCCAAAAAAGGAAAAACACATGTATTGCGGGTAATCCGGGAACTTATAGAATTTAATCCCGAACATTCGGGAACTAACTTATCCGAAGCGTTGAGATTTTTAACCAATGCTATCAAAAAACGAAGTATCGCTTTTGTTATCAGTGATTTTATTGATGAAAACAACTATGCCGACGCATTAAAAATTGCCAATAAAAAGCACGATGTAGTTGCCATCAATGTGTATGACAAAGCTGAGGAAAATTTTCCTAATGCCGGTTTGGTTCAACTATATGATGCCGAAACCGGAGAACTTGTTTGGATAGACACCTCTTCTCCGGCCTTTTCGCAACAATTGGAAAAAGAATTTTTAAAACGTAAATATGAAACCGAAACCATTTTTAAAAAAGCCGGAGTAGATTACACCTATATAGGTACTCACGAAAACTATGTAAAACCTTTAATGAACTTGTTTAAGAGAAGAGAATTGAGGAGATGAAAAAAACCATTTACATAACAATATTTTTATCAATATTATACAACACTTCTTTTACACAAAAACTTGAAGTAAAAGCCGATACCGCCACAATCAGAATCGGAGAACCTGTGCACCTCAATATTACGGCTTTTGTTCGGGCACAAGACACCGTAAAATGGTTTGAATACAAAGGAGACACTATTACCCGGGACATTTATATAATTAACCAATCACCCATAGATACTGCTTATGATGAAGAAGATATTACACAAAAAATATTGTCTCAAAATCTTACTGTTACAGCTTTTGACAGCGGATATTTTGTTGTTCCTCCTTTTAAAATTTATCTGAATCAAAAAGATTCCCTTTTATCCGAACCTTTGCTTATAGAGGTTCAAACCGTTGAAATTGACACTTCACAAGCAATTAAAGATATTGCCCCTCCTCTTGAAGTGAAGTTTTCATTAAAAGAATGGTTATCGGAAAATTGGCCCTTCATTGCCGGCGGATTAGCATTGCTGGCTGTTATCAGCTATCTCATTTATTATTTCTTCTTCAGAAAAAAACCGGTTGAAGAACCCAAAGAAGAACCTGTAATAATTCCGCCTCACGAGTTGGCACTTCAAAAACTGGATGAAGTAGAAAAAGAAGCGCTTTGGAAATCGGGAAAAGAAAAAGAATATCATTCTAAAATATCCGAAATATTGAGGGAATACATTGAAAACAGGTTTAATGTAAATGCATTAGAACAAACCACCTCGGAAATTATCAGAAATCTAAGATATACCAATGTCCATCAAAAAGATAAAGATAACCTATACAAAGTTTTGTTTTTAGCCGATATGGTAAAATATGCCAAAGAAAAACCGCTCCCCGATGAAAACATTCAAAGTTTGGAATTAGCCAAACAATTTGTTTTAAATACTAAGCCGGAAGAACAAACGGCAGAACAAACCATAGAACAAACACCGCAAAACACCTAAAATGCAAGATATTACATTCGCATATCAACATTTTTTGTGGCTCTTGCTTATTATTCCGGTAGTAATTGGCGGTTATTTGTTTTTTTCTAAAAAAAGCCGTCCGTTTTTTGTAGTATCTGCCGCACTTCCTTACCAATCTGCCGGCGGTTCTTCCAATGCTTGGAAACGCCATATTCCATTTGTTTTAAAAATATTAGCCCTTGCTTCCATGATTGTGGCTTTTGCCCGTCCTCAATCTTCGTTAAGCTGGCAAAATGTAGAAACCAAAGGAATTGACATTATTCTTTCGCTCGATGTATCCGGAAGTATGTTGGCTCAAGACCTAAAACCCAACCGTTTGGAAGCCGCCAAAAAAATAGCCATTGATTTTATCCGAAAACGTCCTAACGACAGAGTCGGATTGGTGTTATTTGCCGGAGAAAGTTTTACGCAATGTCCTTTAACTACCGACCACAATGTGCTAATCAATCTGTTTAAAGACGTAAAAAACGGCATGATAGAAGACGGTACGGCTATCGGTATGGGGTTGGCAACTGCCGTAAACCGGTTAAAAAACAGTGATGCAAAAAGCAAAGTTGTTATTCTTCTTACCGACGGAGTAAACAATGCAGGGTCTATTCCTCCGCTTACTGCTGCCGAAATTGCAAAAAATTTCGGTGTTCGCGTTTACACTATTGGAGTGGGAACTAAAGGAATGGCACCCTATCCCGTTCAAACTCCTTTCGGGAATGTAGTTTATCAAGATGTAGAAGTACAAATAGATGAAGAAACCTTGCAAAAAATTGCTACCATAACCGGCGGTGCATATTTTAGAGCGACCGATAACAAATCGCTTGAGAAAATTTTTGAAGAAATCGACAAACTCGAAAAATCCAAAATCCAAGTAACCGAATTTAGCAAGAAAAAAGAAGAATTTTTACCCCTTGCCGCTATGGCATTACTGCTATTGAGCATTTCATTCATAACAGAACGAACCATGTTAAAAAGTATTACTTAAATGTATCGGTTAGAACACGAAATATTAATTTGGTTATTACTGCTCATTCCTTTGTTCTGGATAATTCAACGCATTTATCGTCATTGGCAGAAAAACACTATTTCCAAAATAGGCAATCCCGAGCTTATTCACCGTTTAATGCCCGGATACAAGCCCGCTGCTTCCAAATGGCGTTTTTTCTTCTATATGCTTTCCGTGTTTTTTCTTATCATCGGAATGACTAATCCTCAAATAGGCTCTAAGTTGGAAGAAGTTAAAAAAGAAGGTGTGGAGATTATGATATGTTTGGATGTATCCAACAGTATGAAAGCCGAGGACCTCACTCCCAACAGACTGGAAAGAGCCAAACTAGCCATAGAAAAGTTATTAAAAAACTTGCATGGGGACAAAATCGGGATTATTGTATTTGCCGGCGAAGCTTATGTTCAGCTTCCCATGACCATTGACTATGGAGCTGCCAAACTGTTTCTCGAAAACATAGACCCGTCCATTATGCCTGTGCAAGGAACAGCCATCGGAAATGCTATAGAATTGGCTTTAGAATCGTTCGATTACAACAGCCCTGCCGGAAAAGCCATTATTGTTATTACAGACGGAGAAAATAATCAAGGGGATGCTATTGTTGCCGCTCAAAAAGCAGTAGAAAAAGGTGTTACCGTACATACTATCGGAGTCGGCTCTCCCGAAGGAGTACCTATTCCGGTATATCGGGGCGGACGAAAAATAGGATATAAAACCGACAAAGAAGGAAATACGGTTATCACCAAATTAAACGAAGAAATGCTGAAACAAATAGCTGAGGCAGGAAACGGAGTGTATGTAAAAGCTACCAATGCTAATTTAGGTTTGGAGTTTGTGTTAGAGCAAATTAACAAGATGCAGAAAGCCGAATACGGCACTCGGATATATAGTGACTACGAAGACCGCTTTCAAATATTTATTGCCTTGGCAATGTTATTTTTAATAGTAGAAATGCTTATCCCCTTAAAAAAACTATCTGTAAACCGATTCTAAAATGAAAAAGCTCATATACATATTAGTCATTTTCTTTTTCGGTTACAATGCAGCTTTGGCACAAAAAACAGCCTACAACACTATATTGGAAGCCAATAAACTGTATGAAGAAGGGCAATATGAGCAAGCTGCAGAACTATATAAAAAAGCACTCTCGGTAAATGATAAGCATATAGAAGCCAAATTCAATCTTGCCGATGCGCTGTACAAAACCGAAAAATACGAAGAAGCCGCCAGTTATTTTAAAACCATTGCTCAACAAACCAAAGACAAAAACATTAAATCTAAAGCTTACCACAACTTAGGCAACTCTCTATTTCAACTTAAAAAACTCGAAGAAGCACAAAAAGCATATCAAAAAGCTTTAATCAACAATCCCAAAAATGAAGATGCCAGATACAACTTGGCTTATGTAAACGAACTTCTCCGTCAGCAACAAAATCAAAACAATCAGCAAAACCAAGATAAGCAAAATAATCAACAAGATAAAAATAAAGACCAGCAGCAAAATCAAGAAAATAAAGACAATCAAAAAGAAAATCAAGATAAAGACAATAAAGAACAACAAGGTGATAACAAAGAAAAAGAAGGAGATAATAAAAACGACCAACAAAACCAAAAAGGAGAACAAGACAAAGAAGATGAGAATAAAGAAAAGAAAGAACAAAACCCGTCAAGCGGCGAACAAAAGGATGAAAAACAAGAAGAAAACAAAGAGCAACAAGCCCAGCCTCGTCCCGGAGAACTTTCTCCTCAAGATGCCAAACGTTTGTTAGATGCGCTCAACCAAAAAGAAGCTCAAACACTTCACAAATTACGAAAAGAAAAATCAAAAAACTTACAAAAAGTAAAAATTGATAAAGATTGGTAATATGCAAAAAAGCATCTGTATATGGTTTTTGTGGCTTTTTATCCCGTTAACAATTGTTGCCCAGGAATTTAAAGCTACTGTTAACAAAGACGTGGTAGCCGTCGGCGATCATTTTAAAATTACGTTTAAACTAAACGACAAAGGAAGTAACTTTCAAGCACCGAATTTTTCTTCAAACTTTAGAATTTTATCCGGTCCCAATCATTCTTCCAGCATGCAAATAATTAACGGGAACTTTTCCGTATCCGAATCCTACTCTTTTATCTTAATGCCCCTTAAAGAAGGAACTTTTACCATTCCGCCGGCAAAAATTACGGTAAACGGAGAGGTAATTGAATCTAACCCCATAACCATAGAAGTAGGAAAAGGAAGCACACCTCCGCCTTCCTCTGCACAAAATAATAAATCTCAAAAAAATCAATCCATTCAAAGTTCAATTTCCAATACTGAAGATGTTTTTATTAAATGTTATGTAAGCAAAAGCAACCCTTATGTAGGGGAACACCTGGTTGTTACCTTTAAAATATATAACCGACTGAATATTGTGGACAACAACGTAACGGAAATGCCTTCTTTTAACGGTTTTTGGTCGGAAGAAATTGACATACAACCAACTACCCAATACGAAATTGTAAACGGAAAACGCTACCAAACAGCTATTTTAAAGAAAATGGTGCTGTTCCCTCAACGAAGCGGAAAAATAACCATAGACCCTTTAGAAATGGAGCTGGTTGCCCGCGTGCCTGAAAGAAGAAGAGGTAACAGCTTTTTTGACCAGTTTTTCGGAACGTATGTAGATAAAAAATTAAAAGTCAGAAGTAATCCTGTTACCGTAAACGTAAAACCGCTCCCCTCTCCCGTCCCTGCCAACTTTTCGGGAGCCGTAGGAAGTTTTTCCATACAAATGCACATAAACAAAAACGAACTTACCGTCAATGACGCCATTAACCTTAAATTTAAAATAAAAGGCAACGGAAATCTTAAGCTCATCGAAGCACCAAAAATTGAATTCCCTTCAGACTTTGAAGTATATGACCCTAAAATTATTGACAAAACCGCAGTTACTTCCGGCGGGGTTTCGGGTAGTAAAACATTCGATTATCTGATTATTCCTCGTTATCCGGGTGATTTCGTCATTAAACCGATAGAATTTGTTTATTTCGACCTTTCCAAGAAGCAATTTGTTACACTTACCACCGACTCGCTCAAAATAAAAGTTCTGCCCGGTAACGGAGGCAACACATCCGTATCTACTTATATCCCTGAAAACAAAAAAGATATCAGGTTTTTGAGTAAAGATATTCGTTTTATTAAAACCGACAAAACACACCTAAAAAGAAAAGACGATTTCTTGATAACTTCTCCCCTGTTTTGGACGCTATACCTATTGCCGGTTTTACTATCCATGCTGTTTATTCCCGTTTATCAAAAACTGGAAAAATATTATTCAAACACTGCCCTGCTTCGGCAAAAGAGAGCCGGAAAAATAGCATCGCATCATCTTAAAAAAGCCAAAAAATTATTGTCTGAAAACAAAACCGATGAATTTAAAGAAGAACTTTCCAAAGCACTTTTTGACTACGTAAACAGAAAACTCCAAATATCTCAAGCTGAACTGACTATTGATTTTGTTAAAAGCAAACTAGAAGAAAAACAGGTGCCTCAAGAAATTACAAATGAATTTGTAAAAATATTGAACGATATTGAAATGGCTCGTTTTGCCCCCTCTGCAGCTTTGGCAGACAACGAACTTTTAGCCAACGCCGAAAAAGTAATTAACGAATTGGAAAAACATTTAAGCTAATGAAAATATTGCATAAAATACTGTTCGTTTCGGGAATACTCTTACTTCATTTACTATCTGATGCTCAAGAACAAAATTACTACGAACTGTTTGAGCAAGCCAATGAATTATACAAACAGGAAAAATATCAGGAAGCATTGGAAAAATATCAGGCTATTACGGCAGCCGATTTTGCTTCTGCCGAGTTGTATTACAACATCGGAAATGCCTATTTCAAACTCAATAAAATTCCTCACGCTATTTTGTTTTATGAAAAAGCACTGAAACTCAAGCCAAATGACAGTGATATAAAATTTAATCTTGAAATTGCCCGCAAACAAACCGTTGATAAAATAAATGCCATTCCACCGCTTATTACTACTCAAATATATAATGCCGTATTAAATTTATTTTCATCTGACGGATGGGCATGGTTAAGCATTTTATGCGCATTTGCGGCTGCGGTTTTATTTATGATTTATTATGCCAAAAAGATTCAACCGCTGTTACTTGTCAGCACTGTTGTTTTAGCATTTTCTCTTTTGTTCGTTTATTTTTCCGTTGAACAAAAAAACAGAATACTCCATAGCGGAGAAGCTATTGTTTTTACTCCTACCGTAACCGTAAAAAGCGAACCTAAATTAAATTCAACGGACTTATTTGTAATTCACAGCGGATTAAAAGTAAAAATACTCGAAGAACACGAAGATTGGAGTAAGATTGCCTTGGAAGACGGAAACGTCGGGTGGATAAAAAACACAGATTATCAAGAAATTTAGGGCTTAACAGATTCTACCGGATACCCTTCTTTTTCCCATCTGTCTATGCCTCCTTTTAATATGTAAATCTTTTCAAACTTTTTTTGCTTGAGCAACTTTGCAAACTCTTTGCTTCTTCCGCCCAACTCGCAATATACAAAGATAGGCACATACGGATTGAGGTTTTCTATATCTATCTCCAAATTAGGAGAATAGTAATCTATATTGATACTTCCGGGAATATGTCTTTTTTCAAATTCTTCTTTGGAACTCACATCCACCAACTGATATTCGTCCAACAATTCCAACTGTTTTTTAAATTCTGCAGGAGATAATTCTTTTACTTTTTTATTAGAACAGGAAATAATTGATGCTGATATGAATAATAAAATTAATAATCTTTTCATTTCTCAATAGATTGTAGAATTAAATTTCTACAAATTTAAGAAAGATTGCTTGCTGTGTAAATTGAATTTTCATCAACGTATTGTATTTTGATAATACGTTAGCTTACTCTTAAAACCTTTTCGAGCTTTTTCCCTTTTGCCAACTCATCCACTAATTTGTCCAAATAGCGAACTTTCCGGGTAAGCGGATTTTCAATTTCCTCTATGCGATACCCACATACAGTTCCTTTAATAAGATGTGCATCGGGATTTAATTTTGCTAACTTGAAAAACTCTTCAAATGTTACATTCTTGTCAATAAGTTCTTGGATTTTATCCTTGTCAAAACCCGTTAACCATTCTATTACTTTATTTAGCTCTTCCTTAGTTCTGCCTTTTTTCTCAATTTTTTTCACATAAAGCGGATAAATTGAAGCAAATGTCATTTGAGCTATTCGCTCATCTTGTTTGGAAATATCTTTCATATTAAAAATTTTTCAGTTAATCCCGTTAATCATTCTTCAGCTCCTTTTTTAAATATTTCCCGGTAATAC
>CAZLMS010000074.1:0-8830 GCA_964560645.1 uncultured Flavobacteriales bacterium
AAGGAGGAGATTACCGCTCCAGAGAGGCAAATGTGTACAGATTAGCCGAAGTTTCGGCGAATATTATTGACCAATGTGTAGCTCAAGGAGTGCCTTTTGCAAGAGAATACGGAGGACTGCTCGACAATCGTTCTTTTGGGGGAGTGCAAGTATCTCGAACTTTTTATGCCAAAGGACAAACCGGACAGCAACTGTTGTTGGGCGCATATTCTGCAATGAGCCGACAGATAGGAAAAGGACGCATTCAAATGTATTCGCGGCACGAAATGTTGGAATTGGTCATTATAGACGGAAAAGCTCGCGGAATAATAGCCCGGGATTTAATTACGGGAAAAATAGAACGTCATTCCGCTCATGCGGTGGTATTGGCATCGGGAGGATACGGAAATGTGTTTTTCCTTTCTACCAATGCAATGGGATCTAATGTTACGGCGGCATGGAAAGCTCATAAAAAAGGTGCATATTTTGCAAATCCTTGTTTTACGCAAATCCATCCTACTTGTATTCCCCGTTCGGGAGATTATCAATCTAAATTAACATTAATGTCCGAATCATTAAGAAACGACGGACGTATTTGGGTGCCTAAAAAGAAAGAAGATGTGGAAGCAATTAGAAAAGGCACGAAAAAACCGGCGGATATTCCCGAAGAAGACAGGGATTATTATTTGGAAAGAAGATATCCGGCATTTGGAAACTTAGTGCCGAGAGATGTAGCCTCCAGAGCTGCAAAAGAAAGATGCGATGCCGGTTACGGAGTAAATGAAACAGGAGAAGCAGTATTTCTTGACTTTTCTACAGCTATAGAGCGGTATGGAAAAGAAGAAGCAAACGTAAGAGGTATTCACAATCCTTCCCGACAAGAAATATTGGAGCTGGGAAAAGAAGTTATTGCCAAAAAATACGGCAACCTGTTCCAGATGTACGAAAAAATTACGGGAGACAACCCCTACGAAACACCAATGAAAATATATCCTGCAGTACACTATACAATGGGAGGCTTATGGGTAGATTACAATTTAATGACAACCATTCCCGGATTATATGCTGCAGGTGAATGCAACTTCTCTGACCACGGAGCTAACCGATTGGGAGCTTCGGCACTTATGCAAGGATTAGCTGACGGTTATTTTGTATTGCCTTATACTATCGGAGATTACTTGGCAGACGATATCCGAACCGGAAAAATTCCTATAGACACTCCCGAATTTGATGAAGCCGAACAATCCGTAAAAGAAAGAATCAATCATTTTATCAACAATAAAGGTTCAAAGCCGGTAGACCATTTTCATAAAGAGCTGGGAAAAATTATGTGGGATTACGTGGGAATGGCAAGAAATGAACAAGGCTTGAAGAAAGCCATTGAGCAAATCAGAGCATTACGTGAAGAGTTTTGGAAAGATGTGAAAGTACCGGGCAAAGCAGATGAGTTTAATCAAGAATTGGAAAAAGCAGGAAGGGTGGCAGACTTTTTGGAATTAGGCGAGCTGATGGCAGTAGATGCATTGCATAGAAATGAATCTTGCGGCGGACACTTTAGAGAAGAATATCAAACGGAAGAAGGTGAAGCCTTGCGGGATGACAAAAACTTTGCGTATGTAGCGGCATGGGAATGGAAAGGAGATCCTTCTCAGGCAGTTTTACATAAAGAACCTTTGGTGTTTGAAAACATTGAACTGAAAACCAGAAGCTATAAATAACCATTTACTAACCCTTTAATACTTAAAACCATGGAAGAAATGAATTACAACACTCACGACGAGTTAGAAAATCAAGCAGCTAACTTGACTTTCGAAGATTTAGATCAACAAAACGAAGACAACCAAGAAGGTAACCACAAAGAGTTTAAATCATTTCAAACACTTGACTGTTGGAAATCAGCTACCGAATTGAGAAGATTTATTTCGGAATTAACTAAACAATTACCTTCGGAAGAAAACAACGGATTGGTTTATCAATTGCGACGCTCTTCAAGAGGTGCTACCGATGCCATTGCCGAAGGATACGGACGGTTTCATTATCAGGAAAACATTCAGTTTTGCCGTCAGGCGAGAGGTTATATTTATCAATTATTAAATCAATTAATTATTGCTAAAGACGAAAACTTTATTTCCGAAGAAGACTTTAACAAGGCTCAAGAACTTATCGAAAAATCATTAGCAATACTTAACGGTTATATCAATTATTTAATTAAAGCTAAAAAACAAAGAGACAGAAATAAAAGATATTCTCACGCTTAAAAAACCGTAAGCTATGAACTTAACACTCAAAGTTTGGCGACAAAAAGGACCTAATGAAAAAGGCAGATTGGAAACCTATGAAGTGAAGAACGTGTCGCCCGACCAGTCTTTCCTTGAAATGATGGACGTTTTAAATAACGAACTCATCGAAAAAGGAGAAGACCCTATTGCCTTCGACCATGATTGCAGAGAAGGTATTTGTGGAATGTGTTCGATGTATATCAACGGAGAGGCACATGGTCCCGACAGGGGAGTAACTACTTGCCAGTTGCACATGCGTAAGTTTAAAGACGGCGATACAATTTACGTAGAGCCTTTCCGGTCAAGAGCATTCCCTATCGTTAAAGATTTGGTGGTGGATAGAAGCGCTTTTGACAGAATTATGGCAGCAGGAGGGTTTATTTCCGTAAACACTTCAGGTAACACACAAGACGCTAACAATATTCCTGTGCCGAAGGAGGATGCCGATAAAGCGTTTGATGCAGCTACTTGTATCGGATGCGGGGCATGTGTGGCAACTTGCCCGAATGGTGCGGCGATGTTGTTTGTGTCTGCCAAAGTTTCTCAATTTGCTTTACTACCTCAAGGTCGTGTAGAAGCAAAAAGAAGAGTGTTAAACATGGTAAGGGCAATGGATGAGGAAGGTTTCGGAAATTGTTCTAACATAGGGGCTTGTGAAGTGGAATGTCCAAAAGGTATTTCATTGGAAAACATTGCTCGGATGAACAGAGAATATTTGTGTGCTTCACTTACGTCGGAAGAAGAAATTTAAAAGCTAAAACTTTCGCATAATAAAAAAGCCCTGTAAAACACAGGGCTTTTTTATTGTCTAACCTTTTTATTTTAACTTAAAGCATTTACATGCTTGGTTAACTTAGATTTTAAATTGGCAGCTTTGTTTTTATGAATAATGTTTCTTTTAGCTAATTTGTCAATCATAGCCACTACTTTAGGAAGCATTTCCAACGCTTCTTTTTTGTCGGTAGTATTTCTCAATTTTTTAATTGCGTTACGAGTAGTTTTGTGATAGTAGCGATTATGCAAACGGCGTTTAGCAATTTGTCTGATTCTTTTTTTTGCTGATTTAATATTTGCCATACTAAATGAGTATTGTTTAATTAAAAATAAAAAGCAGCCCGTAGGGGAATCGAACCCCTGTTTCCAGAATGAAAATCTGGCGTCCTAACCCCTAGACGAACGGGCCGTATTTCAAATATCCCAAATCGGGAGTGCAAAGATATAAAAAATCAATTTCTCCAAACAAAATTTTCAAAAAATTTCATCTTCTTCATAACCGAACTTAAATCCTAATCTTTTTCCGGTGCTTAGCTTAAGTAAACTTGATGTTTCTTTTATTTGGGAAACAGATACTTCCTGCATGGTGTAATAGGGTGGGGTATATAAATCAAAACTTAAGGAAAACAGTATGGCAGACTCTATAATATTTTTTACTTTTTCGGGAGAAATGGTTTCGGTAGAAAAATTGTTATACAGCACACCCATTTGCCTTTTACCTTCTACAAAAAAGTGGTTGTCTTTATTGACAAAAATCCGGGCTACCAAATATCCCAAATCGTTATCCCTGTTATACCGAATAGAATCTGCCAGAAAATTATATACGTTTATCATTCCGCAGTAAGCACGATTTTCGTCTTCTTGTACATAGGATGTTTGATAAATGGCGTGTGAAGTGTCGAATTTAAAGATATTGGTATGCATGTGAAAAACTAAAATATCCCCGGCAAAGGTAAGTTCAAAGTCAAATTGGCTTTTTTTGTTGTAGTCTAATATTATACGAGAATCAGCGGAAGCTACCTTTTGTTGTATTTCTCTGATTACTTCTTCTCCTTTTTGTTGAAAATATTCAAAAGCCGTTTGGATGTTTTGATACACATCTTGCTTCATGCAAGATTTTTCTTTAATGGTATCTACTATCAGTTGGATGTTGTCTTTTTTTTCCATTTAATATGCTTTGGCAAAAATTACTTTTTGTTTGGCGGGTTTGCCGGTATATATGCATTTTCCTTCTTCAAATTCTTGATGTAAAGGAATGCACCGGATAGTGGCTTTGGTTTCTTCTTTTATTTTTTGCTCGGTTTCGGAAGAGCCGTCCCAATAGGCATAAATAAACCCGCCTTTTTCTTCGAGTATTTTTTTAAACTCGTCGTAGGTTTCTGCTTCGTAAGTATTTTGTTTTTGAAAATGAAGCGCTTTTTCGTATAAATTTTCTTGAATGTCTATTAAGAGATGTTGAACGGTTTGAACTAGATTGTTTTGTGAAATAATTTCTTTGGTAAGCGTGTCCCTCCGCGCTAATTCCACGGTGTTATTCTCCAAATCTTTAGGACCTATGGCAATTCTTAACGGAACACCTTTCAGTTCATACTCGGCAAATTTCCATCCGGGTTTATGTGTATCCCGGTCGTCTAATTTTACGGAAATTCCTACGGCTTCAAGCAGGATTTTTATTTCCTTGGCTTTTTCCACAATATTGTCCATTTGGTCTTTACCCTTATATATAGGTACTATGACCACTTGAAAAGGAGCGAGTTTTGGAGGTAAAACCAATCCGTTGTCATCGGAATGAGTCATAATTAAAGCACCCATTAAGCGGGTAGAAACTCCCCAAGAGGTAGCCCATACATAATCTGTTTTACCGTTTTTGTCGGCAAATTTCACGTCAAATGCTTTGGCAAAATTTTGTCCCAGAAAATGAGACGTGCCGGCTTGGAGGGCTTTTCCGTCTTGCATGAGTGCTTCTATGCAATATGTTTCCACAGCTCCCGCAAAACGTTCGTTAGGAGTTTTAATACCTTGTATTACAGGCATTGCCATATAGTTTTTGGCAAAATCGGTATATACATTTAGCATTTTTTCGGCTTCTTCAATAGCTTCTTCTTTGGTAGCATGGGCGGTGTGTCCTTCTTGCCATAAAAATTCAGCCGTTCTGAGAAATAAACGCGTACGCATTTCCCATCGTACTACATTAGCCCATTGGTTTACCAAGATAGGCAAGTCGCGATAGGATTGTATCCAGTTTTTATACGACTTCCAAATAATGGTTTCCGAAGTCGGGCGGACGATAAGTTCTTCTTCCAATTTGGCATCAGGGTCTACTTCCACGCCTTTTCCGTCGGCGGAGGTTTTTAACCGATAATGGGTAACCACTGCACATTCTTTTGCAAACCCTTCTACGTGTTCCGCTTCTTTACTTAGATACGATTTGGGAATAAACAACGGAAAATAAGCATTAACATGCCCGGTATCTTTAAACATTTTGTCTAATGCCGCTTGCATTTTTTCCCAAATGGAATATCCGTAGGGTTTAATAACCATACAACCTCTTACATCGGAATACTCCGCCAAATCAGCTTTTAGTACCAATTCATTATACCAAGCCGAATAATCTTCACTTCTTTTTGTTAAACCTTTTGCCATTATTTTTGTATATTTACATAGTGCAAAGTTAGAAATATACCAATAACTTTTTTGGCACGGTAGTTGTCATACTTTAAGAAAATTTAAGGTTATGAAAACAAAAATTTACCTCTTCGCCTTGTTCACAGCTCTAACAACCTCAGGTTTAAGGGCGCAGGAATATGATGATATTTATTATAACTCAAAGGACAGGGCAATTGAAAACACCAATGTAACCCCAGTGGACGAAACTCAATACACCTCACCGGAACAGTATGAGCGTCAGCAGGATTATTATAGAGATAATAATCAGTATTATTCTTCGGATACTACTCAAACGCGCGGACAAACCATAGTGAATAACTACTATGGCGATTATTACGATTATTCTTATGATGATTATTATGATTATGCTTATACGGCTCGAATACGGAGATTTTACCATCCTTATTATTCCTATAATTGCGGGTATTATTGCAATTGGTACACCAACTGTTATTTTTATGAGTACGACCCGTTTTGCTACGGAACAAGTATCTATTTCGGATATAATTGGTTAAGACCTTATTCATCTTGGAACATTTCGTGGAGTTCCATGTGGGGTTGGAATATCGGATGGAGTTGGAATTGGGGTTGGGCATCTTATCCGGTTTATTCGGCATGGAGTCCGTGGGGAGGGTATTATGCCGTAAGCTATATGAGACCTTGGGGTTGGGCAGGCGGATATTGGAGAGGTTACCGCAACGGTTATTGGAACGGTTATTATAACGGATATTATGATGGCTTATACGGATATAACCCGAGAAATTATTTCTACAACAGCCGTGATGTGAACACAAGAATATATTACGGACACAGAAGTTCCGAAACCGCTGCGTCTAATAGAATGGCATCTGCTAACAATAGCGGAGGAACAGGTGATTTTAAACCGTTTTATGCAAAATATGAAGAAGCCGTAAGAAAAGAAAATTCTACTATAACTAAAAAAGATGTGGCGGTGCATCCGAAAAATGACAATGTTAGCCCGACGGTATATCCTAAATCAAACCCGTCCATTAGCACTAAAGGCAATGTATATGACCGTCCGGTTGCTAAGCCTGAAAAGGGCGGAAACAGTATAAGCAATACGTCAACCAAACCTTATACAGCCCCTCCTAAAGGGTTAAATCAAAAAGGCGGAAATGTACCTTACTATGAAAAAGATTTGCCTCGTACAACACCCCGTGTAGAGCCTAAAAACAACCCTGCTCCTGTAACTCCTACTACACGACCGTATGTGTCTCCTAAAAAAGACAACGGAGTTTACACTGCTCCGAAATCTCAACCGGTACAACCTAAAAAGAATACACCTAATTATAACAATTATTCTGCCCCAAAATCCTATCCGCCATCTACCCCCAAATCTACCTCGCCTGTTAGAACCATGCCTCACAGTAAATCACCTCAATCATATTCAAGTCCGAAAAAATATTCAACACCTAAAACTTACTCTGCTCCTAAAACATACAGTTCGCCTAAAACACCGTCTTCCTATAAAAGCAGAAGTTCTTACGGGAAAACTCCTTCCATGAGTGCCCCGAAAAGCTACAGTATGCCGTCTCCTTCGCGAAGCAGTAGTCCTTCAAGAGGAGTTACTGCTCCAAGAGGAGGTAGAATGCCACGATAAAAAAATGGAGAAATGAGAAAATATTTGCTGATTTTAATACTCAATTTATTTACCGCAGGGCTTTGGTCTCAAGATGAGACTGATGCTTTGCGTTATTCTTTTTTGCAATATCAAGGCACAGCCCGCTATAATGCAATGGGAGGAGCTTTTGGAGCATTGGGAGGAGATGCCACAACAGCTACGATAAACCCCGCAGGAATAGGTGTGTTTCGAAAATCAGACCTCAATTTTTCGTTAGCCTATGACCATAATATAACGAGAACTTACAACAGCATTTCCGGTAGTCAGATAGGGGTAAAGCCTTCTATGTTTGTTGATAACTTTGCATTTATCATCCATACCGAACCCCGAAGTTTCTATTGGAAGTCGTTTAATATTGGCATTACTTATTCGAAATCGGCTAATTTCAATCAAAGTTTTACGGCGCTCAATCCTAACGGAACTTCTTCTTTGTTGGATGTTTATACGTCCCAATTAAATTACTATAACATAGATCCGTCCACTATTTCCGACAATCCCGATTTTGCTTTCGGAACCAATTTAGCATGGCAAACTTATTTGGTGGATACTGCCAATGGGCAATATTTTCATCATTTTATGAATTACAATCAAGAACAAAGTGCTGTGGTTACGCAAAAAGGAACAATGGGGGAGACAGATTTTAATTTTTCCGGAAATATTCAAGATGTGGTATATGTGGGGATTACATTTGGCTTTCCTCGTGTTAGATATAGTTATTTAATGGACTATCAAGAAGTTAAAAATGAACAAGATACCGTTTATTACTTTAACTCTTTTACTTATGCTACTTCGCTTACAACGGCAGGAAACGGATTTAACTTTAAGGTTGGTGCAATTGCTCGTGTAAGTGATTGGATGCGTGTTGGAGCTGCTTGGCATTCTCCCACTATTTTTTCTTTAACGGATAACTGGTCTGCAACAATGACGGGCTATGACGACCAATACGGAAGTTTTTCTTATGATTCGCCGGAGGGTATTTTCGATTATTCTTTAATAACACCCGGAAGAGCCATTTTTTCTACAGCGTTTATTATTGATAAAAAAGGCTTATTGTCTTTTGATTATGAATTGGTTGATTATTCCAACGCCCGGCTTGTTGCTACAAATGATTTATATTCTTTTAACAAGGAAAACAATAATATTGAAAATTCGTACCGGCAAACGTTTAATTTAAGAGCAGGTGGGGAATTGCGGATGGATAATTGGTTTATACGCGGAGGAGCGGCGTTTTTCGGAAATCCGTATCAATCGGCTTTGAAATATGGCAAGGATGTGTTGAGTTATTCTGTAGGAGGGGGATATAGAAATTCTGATTTTTATTTTGATTTGTCTTATGTATTGACCGGTAGTCAAGGAAAGTTTTCAATGTATGATGAATCTCTAATAGAGCCGTTTACTGTAAAATCCAGTAATCACAGAATTACGGCGACTATCGGTTTCAGATTCGACTAATTAAACGTATTCTTGCTTCTTGAGAATACTTAAAAAA
>CAZLMS010000075.1:0-8700 GCA_964560645.1 uncultured Flavobacteriales bacterium
TAAATCAACTCC
Source organism: uncultured Flavobacteriales bacterium (assembly GCA_964560645.1). Lineage (GTDB taxonomy): Bacteria > Bacteroidota > Bacteroidia > Flavobacteriales_G > NORP312 > CAZLMS01. Next base: position 13 of record CAZLMS010000075.1, read on the forward strand.
TTACTATATTTGTGCAAAACCTTATGCCATGAAAAAAATATTGAAGATTATTACAGTAGTTATTATTCTCATTTTTGCCTCCTTATTGATTTTACCCGTTATTTTTAAAGACAAAATTATAGAAACCGTTAAACAGGCTACTAATGAAAATCTAAATGCCAAAGTAGATTTCGGAGAGTTTGACCTTACACTTTTCAAAAATTTTCCTGATTTCACTTTTGAAATTAACAATGTATCCTTAAAAGGTATAGACAAGTTTGAAGGAATATCGCTACTCTCTTTAGACAAACTCACTACGACCATTGATTTAGGCGCTGCCATTAGCGGAGATATCAAAATCAAATCATTTGAATTGCATCATCCGGTGATAAATGCCATTGTTCTTGCCGACAGCTCTGCAAATTGGGATATTACCAAACCGTCAGAAGAAGAACCCGAAGAAGAAGATTCTGCTGATGAAAGTAGTGAATTTAAAATGGCATTGAAACACTACGGAATATACGAAGCCGATATTTTTTACAAAGACGAAACTGCCAATATGGAAATGGAAATAACAAACCTCACACATACCGGAAACGGCGATTTCACACTCGACAATTTTATTCTTAACACACTCACTACTATACAATCAATTACTTACGATTACGAAGGTGTGAAAATGTTGAATAAAGCCAAAATTGAATTTAAATGTGATATGGAAATAGATATGCCCAATTCCAAATACACATTTAAAGAAAACACATTTTCCATAAACGACTTAGCCTTGGCTTTCGACGGATTTGTAGCTATGCCCAACGACGAAGACATAGAAACCGACCTTACATTTTCCGCACAAAAAACCGATTTTAAATCCGTTTTATCACTTGTTCCTGCAGTATATATGACAGATTTTCAAAATGTAAAGACCTCAGGAAATTTTTCATTTTCAGGATACAGTAAAGGAATATACAACGAAAATCAACTTCCTGCTTTCGACTTAAAATTAGCCGTTAATGATGCCCGCTTTAAATATCCCGACTTGCCTAAATCAGTAGAAAATATCAACATCAACACTCACATATATAATCCCGGCGGAAGCGAAGATAACACCGTAATAGACATAAGCAATTTTCATTTAGAAATGGGCGAAAATCCCGTAGATATTAAATTATTGGTAAAAACACCTGTTTCCGACCCGTATATAAAAACTGACATTGTTGCTCAAATTGATTTGTCTTCTGTTCAAGAATTTATACCTGTAGAAGAAGGCGAAAAATACAGCGGAAATATCACCTCGGATATTCATTTGGAAGGCAAAACGTCAGATTTGGAAAATGAACAATACGACAGATTTAAAGCCAACGGAAAACTTATTGTTTTAGACCTTCTTTATTATTCTCCCTCTTTAGGTTACGACACCAAAATAAACAGTCTTTACATGGATTTTACGCCTGAAAACGTAAACCTTACATCCATGGAAATGACTGTAGGAAAATCCGATATAGCACTTTCCGGAAAAATGGACAATCTCCTCTCCTATTACTTCGACAAAGCTCCTTTAAAAGGCAGTTTTGAAATGACGTCTAACTTTATGGACGTAAATGAATTGATGGGAGAAGAAAAATCTGAAGAAGAAACACCGGCAACAATCGATTCGTCGGCAACGGATGAAGAACCTTTTGAAGTTCCTGCCAACATGGATATTGATTTAAAAATGAATATCCAAAAACTCCTCTACGACAATATGCAAATCAACAACTTGAAAAGTAAAATGAGCATTGCCGACCAAATAGCATCCATAGATAAAATGGATATGGACTTAATGGGCGGACATATTCTCTTAAAAGGAGATTACAATACTCAAAACGTCAAACAACCTAAAGTAAACTTTTCCTATAAAATTACAGATTTTGATATTCAAGAGTCCTTTAAAACATTTAACACTATTGAAAAACTTGCTCCTATTGCCGAACATGCTTTCGGTAAATTCTCTACCGATTTAAATTTTTCCGCAACGCTCAAACCCGACATGACTCCTTTGTATGAAACGATGAACGGAAAAGGAACTTTTTTCACATCAAACATTTTAATAAAAGGTTCAAAAGGAATGGAAAAACTTGCTGATGCTCTGAATAATGAAAAATTGAAAGAAGTAACTCTAAAAGATGTCAAATTAAAATTTGAGATTAAAGACGGTAAAATAAATGTAGAACCGTTCGACGTAAAAATCAATCAAAGTAAAGCCACCATATATGGCTACCATAGTTTTGACAATTCGATGAATTATACCATAGAAATGAAAGTGAAATCTTCTGAATTTGGCGGAGCTGCAAACCAAGCCGTAAACAGTTTGTTGAGTCAACTTAACCAAAAAACGGGAGGAAATGCATCTGTACCTGAAGAATTAGACATTAAAATATTGGTAACCGGCACTACCAACGAGCCGAAATTCAATGTCGGAATTAAGGATATGATGAATAATGCCGTTCAAGACGTAAAAGAAGAAATAAAAGAACAGGTGAAAGAACAAGTAGAAGAAAAAATTGAGGAAGTAAAAGAAGATGTGAAAGCAAAAGCCCGAGAGGAAGCCGATAAGATATTAGCCGAAGCAAAGAAAAAAGCTGACCAAATCAGAGCAGAATCTAAAGCTGCTGCGGAAAAAGTAAGAAAAGAAGGTTATGCTCAGGCACAAAAAATAGAAGATGAAGCTACTAACCCGCTCAAAAAAGCAGCTGCTAAAGTAGCCGCCGATAAACTTCGCAAAGAAACCGATAAAAAAGCCGATGCGATTATTGAAGAAGGAAATAAAAAAGCCGACCAAATAATGAAAGAAGCGCAAGAAAAAGCAAACAAAATTTTGAATCAATAAAATAAATGATGCATTGTTCGAGAATTTTCAGTTTGTTGATGCTTATTTTCAGCATAATACTTTTATCATGTAACCCGTCAAAACCATCCGAAATGCAAATCGATTCTCCTGCCTCGAAAAAAGAATGGGCTTTGGCTATCCACGGAGGAGCCGGCACCATTTTGAAAAAACACATGACACCCGAAAAAGAGAAAGCTTATCGAGAAATATTGCAGCAAGTGTTGGAAAAAGGAAAATCAATTCTTGAAAACGGCGGCGATGCGCTTACAGCAGTAGAAGAATGTATTAAAATCATGGAAAACTCTCCTTTGTTTAATGCCGGAAAAGGGTCGGTACTTACCAATGATGGAAAAGTGGAAAACGATGCATCCATAATGGACGGAAAAACACTCAACGCAGGGGCTGTGGCAGGTGTAACCGTTATCAAAAATCCTATTTCTGCTGCCAAAGCCGTAATGGAACATTCTCCACATGTAATGCTCATAGGAAAAGGTGCTGAAACATTTTGTCTGCAACAAGGAATAGATACCGTGGATAACTCGTATTTTATTACGGAACAACGAAAAAAACAATGGGAAAAAATAAAAAATCAATCCTCTACCCTCCTCGACCATGATGCCGAACAAATCAATAAAGATAAAAAATTCGGTACCGTAGGTGTTGTAGCCTTAGATAAAAACGGTAATTTGGCTGCCGGCACTTCTACTGGAGGTATGATGAATAAACAATGGGGACGCGTGGGTGATTCTCCTATTATCGGTGCGGGAACTTATGCCGACAACAGCTCTTGTGCGGTGTCTTGCACGGGACACGGAGAATATTTTATCCGTCTGGCAATAGCACACAGTATTTCCGAACATATTAAACTGTTAAACTTAGATTTAGACTCTGCCTGCAATAAAGTTATTCATAAAGATTTGCAACAACTCGGAGGAAAAGGAGGCGTGATTGCCGTAGATAAATATGGCAATCATTATTTTTCTTTCAACACCGAAGGAATGTACAGAGGTTTTATAAACAGCAACGGAGAAAAAGGCGTATTTATTTACAAAAATGAATGATTACAAATCAAAACCAATGTCTTTTCTATAATATTTTCCTTCAAATTGTATTTTTTCGGCATTGGCATAGGCTTTTTGCAAAGCTTCTTCCTTGTTAGTGCCAAATGCGGTAACAGATAATACTCTTCCTCCATTAGTTACTACTTGCCCCTCGTTGTTGTGAGTAGTTCCGGCATGAAAAACCAACACATCATCATCCACATTGTCCAAACCGGTAATTATTTTCCCTTTTTCGTATTTTTCCGGATACCCGCCTGATACTAAAAATACCGTAGCTGCCATATCATCAACAACTTCTGCCTTTTGTTGATGTAAATTTTGTTCTATCGTTGCTAAAAACAATTCATACAAATCATTTTTCAATCGAGGAATAACCACCTCTGTTTCAGGGTCTCCCATTCTTACATTATATTCTATCACGTAAGGGTCTCCGTTCACATTCATCAAACCGAAAAATATAAACCCTTTGTAATCAATATTTTCTGATTTCAAACCTCGAATAGTGGGCTGAATAATCCGTTGTTCCACTTTTTGCATAAACTCATTATCTGCAAACGGCACGGGAGAAACAGCTCCCATTCCTCCGGTATTTAATCCCGTATCACTCTCTCCTACCCGCTTGTAATCTTTAGCTTCAGGCAAAAGCATATAGCTTTCTCCGTCGGTTAGCACAAATACCGAAACTTCCACACCTTTTAAAAATTCCTCAATTACTACTTTTTTAGATGCATCTCCAAACTTGCGATTTCTAATCATCTCGTCCAAAACCGATTCGGCTTCTTCCATACTTTCAGTAATAACCACTCCTTTTCCTGCTGCCAATCCGTCTGCTTTTAACACATAAGGCGGATTCATCTCCTTCAAAAACGATTTTGCGGCTTCCAATGAGCTTAAATCAAACGTTTGATATTTAGCCGTAGGAATTTGATATTTATTCATAAATTTTTTGGCAAAATCTTTACTTCCCTCAAGCATAGCGCCTGCCTTGGAAGGTCCTATTACCGGAATGTGGTATAATACGGCGTGTTTTTTAAAATAATCATTAATACCGTAAACCAAAGGAGCTTCCGGTCCCACAACCACCATGGAAATATCATATTCATACACTGTTTTTGCAATGGCATCAAAATCCAAAGGGTCAATAGGCAGATTAACAGCTATGTTAGCCGTGCCTGCATTTCCGGGAGCTACATATATTTTAGAAATTTTTGGGCTTTGGTTTAGTTTCCAAACAAGTGCATGTTCTCTTCCGCCCGAGCCTATGACTAGTAACTTCATTGTTTTTGTTTTCAAATGTAAAAAACAAACAGCTTCCCGTAAAAGAAAACCTTATATAAAAAATGTTAATTTTTTGGCTTTTTTGTTATATGTATCTATCGGCAGTATGTTTGGCAACAACAGGGATTTGTTATCGGCAACATTTTGGGTGATACGGAATTTAACTCAAAGAAACCGGCTTATCCGTAAAATGTCTCTTGAATATTTTTAACGGCTTGCTCTATGCTCCAAGCATCTTCTACAGAGTAGTTCCCGATTCTGGTTCTTCTTAACTCCGACAAACATCCTCCCGATTGTAAAAGCTTTCCGAAATCGTGGGCAATACTTCTTATGTAAGTTCCTTTACTGCAAACAATTCTAAAGTACACGTCAGGAAGTTTAATTTTTACAATATCAAAGTTGTAAATAGTTACCGGATTAGGTTTCAAAGCCACTTTTCTTCCCTTTCTTGCTGCTATATAAGCTGTTTCCCCATCAACCTTTTTTGCAGAAAATGCAGGAGGAGTTTGTAAAATGTTACCCTCCATTTTTTCGGCTGTTTCCAGAATCAATTCTTCGGTAATGTGTGTCGTAGGAAACGTGTTATCCACATTTGTTTCCAAATCGTATGAAGGTGTGGTTATTCCTAACGTAATTTTGCCTGTATATTCTTTTTCTTGTGCCTGATATTCCTCAATTTTTTTAGTAAATTTTCCGGTGCATATAATCAATAAACCAGTAGCCAACGGGTCTAAAGTGCCGGCATGTCCTACTTTAATTTTTTTAATATTACCGTATTTTTTAATGGTGTTTCTGATTTTGTTTACCACATCAAAAGAGGTCCATTCCGGAGGTTTATCTATCAATAAAACTTTACCTTTTGAAAACAAATCTGTATTTTCGTTATTCATTTTCTATCAATAAAATACTACACTTCTTCCGTTAAATATGTATCGTCAAATAAAAAGTCATTATAAGGAAAACGGGTAATATGAATTTTTTTCACTTCCGTGTAAAGCACTTTTTTCAGTTCTTCTATGTTGATTTTATTTACGGCAGAAATAAACAAACACTCTCCTCCTGTTTTACTCATCCATGTTTGTTTTAATTCCGATAATTTTTGAAGCGGTTTTTTGTTTCCCGTGAAATCAAATTCATTGTCTGTTTCTTCTTTGAACTGATACCGGTCTATTTTGTTAAAAACCGTAATTACCGGTTTGTCGGCAGCTCCTATTTCTGCCAGTGTTTGTGTAACCACATTTACATGTTCCGCAAAATTCGGATGCGAAATATCCACCACATGAAGCAAGATATCCGCCTCTCTTACTTCATCAAGAGTAGATTTAAAAGATTCTACCAATTGATGCGGTAATTTTCGGATAAACCCGACAGTATCTGCCAATAAAAACGGCAGATTTCCGATTACTATTTTTCTTACCGTTGTGTCTAATGTAGCAAAAAGTTTATTTTCGGCAAATACATCGCTTTTGCTCAAAAGATTCATCAAAGTGGACTTGCCTACGTTGGTATAACCTACCAGTGCTACTCTTACCAATTTACCTCGATTCTTTCGCTGAATGCTTTTTTGTTTGTCGATAGATTTGAGTTTGTTTTTTAATAATGCTATTTTTTCTTTGATTATCCGGCGGTCGGTTTCTATTTGTGTTTCTCCGGGGCCTCTCAACCCGATTCCTCCCTTTTGACGCTCAAGGTGTGTCCACATCCGGGTTAATCGAGGTAAAAGATATTCATATTGAGCTAATTCCACTTGGGTTTTAGCATGTGCCGTTCTCGCCCGTTTGGCAAATATGTCTAATATCAAATTGCTTCTGTCCAGAATTCTTGCTTTAAAAATTTGCTCTAAGTTTCGCAGTTGAGAAGGAGATAATTCTTCATCGAAAATAACCAAATCTATTTTGTGTTCTCGCACATATTGTTGAACTTCTTCTATTTTCCCCGCTCCCAGAAAAGTCCTCGGATTGGGAACGTTGAGCTTTTGAATAAACTTTTTAACGGTTTTAGCTCCTGCCGTTAATGCCAAAAATTCTAATTCATCCAAATATTCCCGGGCTTGCTCAAGTGTTTGATTTTTAGTGGCAACACCTATAAGAACTGCCGTTTCTTGCCGAGGTTCGGTAGAAATATATTTATCCATCTACTCTTTTAACGTATTGATATATTGAACAACCGCTTTAATATCGTCTTCGGTCAATACTTTTTTGTAAGGCGACATGGCTCCTTTTCCGTTCATTATTACCGTAATTTTTTCATTATCACTCAAAGTGGAAACACTTAAATCTTTAGCTCCCGCCAAACCTTTTTTACCGTCTTCTCCGTGACACATTACGCAATTGGCTTCATAAACAGCCTTTCCGTGTTGAAGCACATTATAATCCGTTGCATTAGGGTCTGTTACAACGTTTGTTTCAATTTGTTTACTTACGGGACGTTTAGCGTTCATTTCTGCAAAGCCATAGGTCATAATCAACAAAAAATAGGATAGCACCGCCAGTATTTTGTTACTTTTCTTAAATGCCATTATCGCCATGGGGATTGCTGCTAAGAGAGTTATCCATTTCAATATTAAAAACTTAGTTATTATCGGTTTCTCTATGAGTAATAAAACGCCCGTGAGCAGAAACAAAGAACTGATTATCATTTCGGGAACGCGAAGTTTTTTGGATATTTTTTCCAAATTGGTTTTCTTTCCACCAATCAATAAAATGGTTTTTATGAAATATAAAATCAGAAACAAAACCACGGTAAAAATATGTAAATGCTTTAATCCGATATAGTACATAAATTTGTTTTTCACAAAAATAAACATTTGCCGGTCGCAATTGATATTTATTTGCTAACATTGTAAACAATGGCTCATGAAATATTAAACAAAAACCCTTTTTTAATTCAGGCACACAGAGGATTCAGGGGAAATCTGCCCGAAAATTCATTACCTGCATTCCAAAGAGCGCTTGATTTTGGTATTCGTACTTTGGAAATGGATATTGTTTTCAGTAAGGATGAAAAAGTGGTTGTATCTCACGAAGCATGGCCCAATCCTGAAATTTGCAAAGATTTTGCTCACTACTCGGCAAAAGATGCTCAAAAAACGAATTTCTACAAAATGAATTACAATGACATACGTCAAATAGAGTGTGGCACTAAAATTCATCCGGGGTTTCCTTTTCAGAAAAAAATTCCAGTATATAAACCTTTACTTACGGAAGTATTTGAATTAAAACCTCCTGTTTCTCAAAAGGTTTATTACAATATAGAAATCAAATCCTTGCCCGAAACCGATAATATTTTTCATCCGGTTCCCGAAAAAATGATAGAGATATTATTTCGTCAAATACCTGAAAATTTGTATGATAATGTTATCATTCAATCGTTTGATAAAAGACCTTTACAAATCATTCAACAAAAATACCCTTTCGTAAAAACTGCTTTGGTAACCGATTGTTACATTGATATTGCTGAAATTTCTAAAACGTTTATTCGCCCGTTGTTTGCTGTTTGTTA
>CAZLMS010000076.1:0-7323 GCA_964560645.1 uncultured Flavobacteriales bacterium
CGGAAGATAATCCCGCATGATAAAAATCGGCGGAAATACGATTAGATTTAAGAAATTTGGCTAATTTTTCCGTTTCTTTTCTGCTTCGGGCATATATAATTCCGCAGCCTTTTATTTTTTCAAGAATTTGGAGTGTTCGGTTCAACTTATCTTCTTCTTGAAGTACTATATAAGCAAGGTTTTTTCGTTCAAATGATTTCTGAAAAACGTTTTGCTTTTTAAATTTTAACTTTTCTTGAATATCCGTTACTACTTTTGGAGTTGCCGTGGCAGTTAAAGCTAAAAACGGAACATGATAATGCAGTATATCTCTTACTTCGGCAATTTTTAAGTAAGGAGGGCGGAAATCGTAGCCCCATTGCGAAATACAATGTGCTTCATCAATGGCAATAAAACTTATATTTAATTGTTTTAAATATTCTCTGAATTTTTGTGTAGCCAACCGCTCCGGCGAAAGATACAGGAATTTGTAATTTCCGTAAAGACAGTTTTCAAAAGCATTTTGTGTTTCCCGCTCGGACATTCCGGAATGTATGGCAACGGCTTTAATTCCGTGTTTTTTTAAATTTTCCACTTGATCGTTCATTAAAGCAATAAGCGGAGAAACCACAATACAAACGCCTTCTTTTACCAATGCAGGCACTTGAAAGCATATAGATTTGCCTCCTCCGGTTGGCAACAAAGCTAAAGTGTCTTTGTTTTGAAGAATGGAAAGTATTATATCTTCTTGTAAAGGGCGAAAACTATCGTAGCCCCAGTATTTTTTTAATACTTCGCGAGCTTGCCGGCTAAGATGTGCTATGTTGGTATGGGTTTTCAATGAAAATAAAAAAAGCTCCTTTCGGAGCTTTTAAATTTAGAAGTTTAATGAATTAGTTCTGCAATTTTTCTTTCATTTCGTTGTATTTTTCCATATTGCCTGTTCTTACATACAACTGCTTAAGAGATTGCATAGTAGGTTTATCCGAGGGATTAAGTTCGTGGGCTTTTTCCAAGTATGGAAGGGCTTTTTGAAACATTTCGTCGGCTTTTTTCTTTTCTTCCTGATACTTAGTGTTATCTGTAATAGTTTGAATTTTATTAAAATACTCTGCTGCCTGATTAAAATACAATGCTCCTAAATTGTAATATGCATCAAAGTATTTTTCATCTAATTCGATGGCTTTTTTATAGTCTTCTATTGCTTTATCCAATTCGCCCAACTCGTTGTATATAGCTCCTCTTGCAAAATAAAAAGTAGGATTGTTTGGGTCAGCGGCAATGGCTTCATTCAAATTTTTAAGAGCTTCTTCTTTTTTTCCGGCTTTTAAGTAAATATTAGTTTCTTGCGTAAGTAACATTCCGTCTTTCGGATATTTTGCACGAGCTTCTTTTAAAATGGCTACAGCTTCATCTTCTTTGCCTGCTGCCATATACATTTCCATTAAGTCTATGTATGGTTTTGCTCCGCCATATCCTATTTCAATTGTTTTTCGATATAGCTTTTCGGCTTTTTCGGCATCGCCGGCTTTTTCGTACGCCAAAGCGGCGTTATATAATGCTAAGCTGTCAGTAACTCCAAACTTTTGATTAACGTTATAGGCTTGTTCAAAATATTTAGCTGCTTCCGAATAATTTTTTTGATTGTATGCATTAACACCTTCATCAAAAGAAGCATAAGCTAATTTACTAAGATTTTGGTTTAACTGATTTACGTCTATTTTTCTGGTATCGTATTTAAGGGCTTCCGTATAGGATTTGATAGCTTCTTCCAGTGCGTTTTCAGCCAAGGACTTTATTTTAGGGTCTTGAGATGCGTATATCTGTTGATATACTTGTCCTCTGTAGAACCATGTTTTAGCCATTGCTTGTGTGGAGGGGTGTTGAGCAGCGGCGTCAATGGCTTCTTTAGCTTTATCTATCTCTCCGTATTTTAGATAGTTATACGTGCTGGTTACTTTAGCTTTTTGAGCTACACTTGTTGATGTAAGCCCAATCAAGAATAATCCTGTGATAATTTTTTTCTTCATTTGTTTTTAATTTTTTGTTATTCAACAGTGTTATTATCAATGTCCATGCCGTTTTCCGGTTCGGAGTTTAATTGTTCTCCTTCTTCGGACTCATTGAAGTCTTCATCATTTGAGGTTTCGATTTTGGCTACAGCGGCAATTTCATCATTTCCTTTAAGATTGATAATCTTCACACCTTGTGTAGCTCTACCCATTACGCGAATGTCGGAGACTTTAATTCTAATAGCTAAGCCGGATTTGGTAATAATCATCAATTCATCTTTATCCAACACGCTTTTAATTGCTACTAAACTTCCTGTTTTGTCGGTAATGTTTAAGGTTTTTACGCCTTTTCCTCCCCGGTTGGTAATTCTGTATATCGGTTCTCCTGTTTCAGGGTCGTTTAAGAATGTTCGTTTACCGTAGCCCTTTTCAGATACCACCAAAATTGTAGTTTCTTTATCATCGGCGTCCACACAAACCATTCCCACCACTTCGTCTTTTTCGGAATCTACGGTAATGCCGCGTACTCCCGAAGCTGTTCTGCCCATTGCTCGCACGGTGCTTTCGTGAAAACGAATAGCGCGCCCGCTTTTGACAGCCATGATAATTTCATTGTTACCATTTGTAAGTTTAGCTTCTAATAATTGGTCGCCTTCTCTTATTCCGAGGGCTATAATTCCGTTTTGTCGAGGACGTGAATATGCTTCCAAAGAGGTTTTCTTGATAATTCCTTGTTTGGTACACATTACGATGTAATGGCTTTTTACAAATTCTTCGTCTTTCAAGTCTTGAACGTTGATATAAGCTAATATTTTGTCTCCGGGTTCAATATTTATGAGATTTTGAATAGCTCTACCTTTAGATGTTCTTGTTCCTTCGGGAATTTCAAATACGCGCATCCAGTAGCATTTTCCTTTTTCGGTGAAAATAAGTAAATAGTTGTGTGTATTGGCAATAAGTAAATGTTCCAAGAAGTCCTGATCGCGAGTAGCTCCTCCTTTGGCTCCTACCCCTCCTCTATTTTGCAAGCGGTATTCATTGAGTGGCGTTCTTTTAATGTATCCTAAGTGAGAAATAGTTACGGCTACTTTTTCATTAGGAATCATATCTTCAATTCGGAAGTCTCCGCCGGCATATTCAATAGTTGTTCGTCTTTCGTCGCCATATTTTTCTTTTATTTCCGTAAGCTCTTCTTTAATGATTTGCATTCTAAGGTTTTCGTCTGCTAAAATGCTTTTCAGATGAGCAATGGTTTTCATCAATTCGTCGTACTCGGCACGTAATTTTTCTTGTTCCAATCCGGTTAATTGACGAAGTCGCATATCTACAATTGCTCTGGATTGAATTTCCGTTAATTCAAATCTTTCCATCAAAGTTTCCCTGGCTTCGTCGGGACTTTTTGATGCTCGGATTATTTTAATGACTTCGTCAATGTTGTCAGATGCTATAATAAGTCCTTCTAAAATGTGAGCTCTTTCCTCGGCTTTTCTCAGTTCGTATTTGGTTCTTCTTACAACTACGTCATGTCTGTGGTCCACATAATGGCGAATCAAATCTTTCAGATTGAGCGCTTCGGGCTTTCCTTTAACCAATGCAATGTTATTTACGCTAAAGCTGGTTTGGAGCGGTGTGTATTTAAATAAATTGTTTAAAACAACATTAGGAACAGCCTCACGTTTAAGTTCATATACAATACGCATTCCGTTTCTGTCAGATTCATCTCTTATATCCGAAATTCCTTCTATTTTTTTATCATTTACCAAGTCGGCGGTTTTGATAATCAAGTCTGCTTTATTGACTTGATAAGGTATTTCAGTTACAATAATTCTCGAGCGTCCCGAATCGGTTTCTTCAAAAGTGGTTTTGGCACGCATTACTACTCTACCCTTTCCGTCTTTAAAGGCATTTTTCACTCCTTCATAACCGTAAATAATTCCTCCGGTGGGAAAATCCGGGGCTTTGACGTGTTGCATAAGTTCATCTACGGTAATGTCTTTATTGTCAATATATGCAATGCAACCGTCAACTACTTCGGAAAGGTTATGAGGCGGCATATTGGTAGCCATTCCTACGGCAATACCGCTGGCTCCGTTTACCAATAAATTAGGGATACCTGCAGGAAGTACGGTAGGTTCTTTTAAGGTATCATCAAAGTTTAGTTGAAAATCAACGGTTTCTTTATCAATATCTTTCAACATTTCCTCGGCAATCTTGGTAAGTCTTGCTTCGGTGTAACGCATTGCCGCAGGACTGTCCCCATCTACCGAACCGAAATTTCCTTGACCATCCACAAGCGGATATCGAAGCGACCATTCTTGCGCCATTCTTACCATAGCTTCATAAACGGATGAGTCACCGTGCGGATGGTATTTACCTAATACCTCTCCTACAATTCTTGCGGATTTTTTGTATGGTTTGTTGCTTGTAACTCCCAATTCCAGCATTCCATACAACACTCTTCTGTGTACGGGCTTTAAACCATCTCTCACATCGGGTAATGCCCGGGAGACAATCACCGACATCGAATAGTCGATGTAGGCGGATTTCATTTCGTCTTCGATGTTAATTTTAATAATCTTTTCTCCTTCTGCCATATTTTAACAATTAAAATTTTGTAAAGCACCAAAAATAAGAAATTTATTAGTGCAAAGAAGAGGAAAACACAAATGGATTTACTAACAAATTTTTGTTAAAAAATGCAAGTTTTAATAACGTTCTTATATATGAAGGGTGTTACTTTTGAAAAGTTTTTATATCTTTACTAAAAATAAATGTCTATGGATGCACAATTATCAGAAAGAGTTAGGGAAGTTATTCAATTTAGTCGTGAAGAAGCACTTCGCTTGGGAAATGAGCATATAGGTATAGAGCATTTCATGTTGGGAATCATCAGACAAGGCGAAGGAAAAGCGGTGGATTTATTGGTCAAACTCGGTGTGGATTTGAAAAATCTTAAAACTCTTATAGAAAATCATATAACGGGAAATAACTCCAAATTAAATGCTGAAGTTGCCAATATTCCGTTATTAAAACAAGCTGAAAGAGTATTAAAAGTTACTTTTTTGGAAGCACGATTATATCGAAGCAAAATGATAGAACCCGAACATTTGCTTTTATCCATTTTGAAAGATGAAAACAATGTGGTTTCGGGTATCCTTAAACAAATGGGAATTACTTATGAAGATGTAAAATTTGAATTGGAGAAGGAACAAGAGATGGAAGAAGACGGATTTTTAGAAAACTTCAAACCGTTTAAGTCTCAACTGTCGAGTGATGATGATGACGACCCTTTTGCTTCTCCCGGTAGCGGAGGAAGAAGTTCTTCAGGCAAACATTCGCATTCCAAATCCAAAACACCCGTTTTGGATAATTTCGGTCGAGATTTAACAAAACTTGCAGAAGAAGGAAAACTTGACCCTATCGTAGGAAGAGAAAAAGAAATCGAAAGAGTTTCTCAAATTCTCAGTAGAAGAAAGAAAAACAACCCTATCTTGATTGGCGAACCCGGAGTAGGAAAATCTGCTATTGCAGAAGGTTTAGCTTTGAGAATTGTTCAAAAGAAAGTTTCACGTGTGTTGTTTGACAAAAGAATAGTTTCCTTAGACTTGGCTTCATTAGTAGCCGGAACAAAATACCGCGGACAGTTTGAAGAACGGATGAAAGCCGTAATGAATGAATTGGAAAAATCGCCGGAGGTAATTTTATTTATTGATGAGATACATACCATTATAGGTGCGGGAGGAGCTTCTGGTTCGCTCGACGCGTCTAATATGTTTAAGCCGGCTTTGGCTCGAGGAGAAATTCAATGTATAGGGGCTACTACATTAGACGAGTATCGTCAATACATAGAAAAAGACGGAGCGCTCGAAAGACGCTTCCAAAAAGTATTGGTAGAACCTACTACTGTGGAAGAAACCATTCAAATTCTAAATAATATAAAAGAAAAATACGAAGAACATCACAATGTTATATACACACCCGAAGCTATTGAAGCATGTGTAAAACTTACAGACAGATATATTACCGATCGTCATTTGCCCGATAAAGCCATTGATGCTTTGGATGAAGCCGGTTCCCGGGTACATATTACTAATATTAAAGTTCCTAAAAAAATTATTGATATTGAGAACCAAATAGAAGAAATAAAAGCCAAAAAAACAGAGGTGGTAAAAAAACAAAAATATGAAGAAGCTGCACGATTGAGAGATGAAGAAAAACAATTGGAAAAATTGCTGGAAGTAGAAAAAGCTAAATGGGAGGAAGAAATTAAAAGTCATAAAGAAACTGTTACGGAAGAAAATGTGGCGGAAGTAGTAGCCATGATGACCGGTATTCCGATGCAGAGAATATCTCAAAAAGAGAGTCAGCGATTGGTACACATGGAAGAAGAGTTGCGAAAACGAGTTATCGGTCAGGATGATGCCGTAAAAGCCGTAACCAAAGCCATTCGCAGAAACAGAGCCGGATTGAAAGACCCCAATAAGCCTATAGGGTCGTTTATATTCTTAGGTCCTACAGGTGTGGGAAAAACCCAATTAGCCAAGGAGTTAGCAAAATATCTTTTTGACACGGAAGATGCACTCATTAGAATAGATATGAGTGAGTATATGGAGAAATTTGCCGTTTCCCGTTTAATTGGAGCGCCTCCCGGATATGTGGGCTATGAAGAAGGCGGGCAATTAACCGAAAAAGTTCGTCGTCGTCCCTACTCCATTGTCTTGCTCGATGAAATAGAAAAAGCTCACCCCGATGTGTTTAATATTTTATTGCAAATTTTGGATGACGGACAAATTACAGACAGTTTAGGCAGAAAAATAGATTTTAAGAACACTATTGTTATTATGACATCCAATATCGGCGTACGTCAGTTGAAGGATTTCGGACAAGGTGTAGGATTTAGTACTTCTGCCAAAAAAGAACAGGCAGACGAACATGCGCGAACCGTCATTACTAAGGCTTTAAGAAAAGCTTTTGCCCCGGAATTTTTGAATCGTATAGATGATGTGGTTATATTCAATCATTTATCCAGAGAAGATATTCATAAAATTATTGATATTGAATTGACTCATCTTTACGGAAGAATTCAAGGGCTTGGTTATGAAATAGAAGTCTCTGAAAAAGCAAAAGACTTTATAGCCGAAAAAGGATATGACCAACATTACGGCGCAAGACCTTTAAAACGGGCTATCCAAAAATATATAGAAGACCCGTTGGCAGAAGAAATTATCAATTCAGCATTGGAAGAAGGAGATAAAATAAAAATAGATTTGGACGAGAAAAAAAATGAAATCGTAATAAAGATAGATAAGCCGAAAAAGAAATCAGCCAAACC
>CAZLMS010000076.1:7333-8625 GCA_964560645.1 uncultured Flavobacteriales bacterium
TTACTTTTATACCGACAATCCAATGTCTTTTTTTGTTTAAGGCGTAAGCATAAGCATAAGAAGTGTCAAAGGTATATCCGTTCGGATTATCGGAAATATCGTTTACTTTTTTATCAAAAGGGTCATGAGCTCGTAAAATAACATAATCGGGAAGAGTAAAGTTCAATATATTTTTCACACCAAAATAAACAGAGGAATTTTGATTTTTAAAATTTTTGGTAATCAATAAATTTTGAATGCTGTACCACGGAGAATAAGCAGGACGGAAATCATTTTCCTGAAGCGGTAGTTTCATTGGAGAGTATATATTTCCGGTGTAATCCACAGATAAATCCCATTTTTGAAATTGGTAACTTACACTCCATGTGCTTGAAAACCGTTCGGTCAAAAGCTGACGTTCTTTAACTTTTTCTCCATTGTCTGAATAATTTACGGAGTAACTATCTATAAAAGTTGTTCCAATATTTATTTTAAGCGGAAAAGAAAAATTGATTTGCCAATCCGTAGAAAAGCCTCTGTTTATGGCATATCCTTTTATATTCTCGTAAATAATGGCATTAACATCTGTTTCATAGTCAGGAATAATTTTATTGGTAAAGTAGGGTGTAAAACGGTGAAAAAGAAAATTTTAAAAACCCTTGTGGAAGTTCCGTAAATTGTTCCAACAACATCGAAAAATTATACGATTTTTCCGGCTTAAGCGATTCTTTAATAATAACATTTCGCGCTCCGGTTAATGCCGCGTGGTCTTCGGTAAATACATTTACCACTCTAAATCCGGTTCCGGCATTCAATCGAAGCGATAAACGGTTGTTAAATTGTACTTTATGGTTAATTCGAGGAGAGAAAATCAATCCGTGAAACGAATGATAATCTAAACGCATTCCCAATTGCGAGGTGTTTCGCTCGCTAAAATCTATTTTATCTTGGAAAAATATTCCGGGAATGAATGAAGTACGATTTTGAAACTTTACGGGAGTGTTGTCTGTATAATCTTGAATTTTTAAGGTAATTCCGCCAAGAGTTTGATGAATCCCATATCTTTTATATCGCATAAATTGAGAAAATCCGATAGTTTCTCGAGCTTTTAGCAATGTGGTTCCGTAAGCTGCGTCTTGAAAATGAGAAGAAAAAGAAGCTGTGAAACTATATCTACTTGCTTTTAATTGAAAGTTATTGGAAACAATAGTTTCTATCCGTCGAGTAATAACAGACTCGGCATAAATGCTATCTCCTCCTCTATATTCTTCTGACCAATTGGTTTGCCCGCCCCAGCGATCTTCCAAATATCC
>CAZLMS010000077.1:0-5389 GCA_964560645.1 uncultured Flavobacteriales bacterium
GATACCCTTTATTTTTCGTCGGACGGACACTTGGGCTTTGGCGGTTTAGACATTTTCAGAGCTGTAAATAAAGACGGTAAATGGGGCAATGTAGAAAATTTGCAAGAGCCTATTAATTCTGCTCACGATGATTTCGGGATTGTTTTTACAGATAAAAATCACGGGTATTTTTCATCAAATAGAGAAGGAGGAAAAGGAGAAGATGATATATATTCTTTTACCAAAGTGGAGCCGCCTAAAAATATTACCGAAATACGAGGTGTGTTTATGTATTCGGAATTAGCTCCTGCAAAAAACAAAAAACTTGAGCTTGTTGATGAAGAAGGAAACGTGGTACAGTTTACATTTACCGATAACGAAGGGAATTTTGTGTTTGAGGGATTGCCTATTCATAAGGATTACGGCATTAGAATAGATGAAGAAGACCCTCAATTAACCGTGGCAAGTGTAATTTATGTAAAAGACAAAAATGATCGAATTGTAGATGAAATTCATCCGATAAGTCGCGGATATTTTGCTTATACCACCTTGTCTCCCGAAGAAGTGGAGCAATTGTCGCTTTTGGCGGAGGAAAACCCGGAAATGTTTCCTATCAATTTAATAGGGCAGGTTTATCAAAAATTGCCGGGCGATTATTCCGACAGTATTGAAGTAATGGTAATCAACGAAGACGGAGAAGTTGTTTTAAAAGCATTTTTGGATTCATCAGGAGTGTTTAACTTTAAAAATTTGCCGTACGGAAGCTATACGTTGCATTTTTCAGAAGACGTGTCGGATAAAAATTTGATTTTGCTCGATGAGGAAGGAAAGTTTAAAAATGTTCCGATTAAAATAGACGGTAAAAATTATTATATCATTCCCGAAAAATCGGAAAAAGAAAAGCCTTATGCGTTTAACGGTAAAATATTTAAAAAACTTCCGGGAGATTATCATCAACGTATGAAAATCAATGTGGTAGATGAGGACGGGAATATTATTTATACCACATTTACAGATGAATACGGAAATTTTGCTTTTGAGAAGCTGCCATTTGATGCCAATTTTAAAATAGAAGTGCAAGACGCTCCCGACGACTTGGAATTACTTGTGGTTTCCGATATTGGAGAGGAGCAATTGTTAGATAAAGAAAAAAGAGGTGTGTATCGATTATCTAATGAAGAATATCAATCTCTCATAGGTAGTATTTATCAAAAATTACCGGGTGATTATTCCGGAAAAATGGAAGTATATTTGATAGATGATGAGGGAAATATTGTGATGAAAACGCTTACCGACGAAGCCGGAAATTTTGTGTTTAAAAAATTGCCTCCTGATGGAAAATACAAAATTAAATTAGCTAAAGAAGAGGATGTTAATTTAGTGTTAATCGACCACTTAGGACAAGAACATTTGGTAGAGAAAAACGGAGACACTTATGATTTGCAAGCTCAAAAAATTAAAATGCAAGACTTGGTGGGGAATATCTATAAAACACTTCCCGGTGATTACAACCAACCCTTGGAAGTTTATTTAGTAGATGAAGAAGGAAATATTGTGTTGAAAACCATAACCGATGAAAAAGGAAATTTTGTGTTTGAAAACCTTCCAATGGATAAAAATTTTTCCATAAAAGTACAAGGCGAAGAAGATGTAAGTGTATTACTTACGGATGAAGTAGGCGAAATGATTGCAGCAGGGAAGCTTTCCGGTGGCGAATTTGAAATTCAATCTCAAGAATCGGAAAAAGAAAAGAGTGGCTTTATTGCGGGAGAAATATTTAAGAAGTTGCCGGGCGATTATTCTCAAAAAATGGAAGTGTATTTGGTGGATGAAGAAGGAAATATTATCATGAAAACCTATACGGATGAGAACGGAAAGTTTAAGTTTGAAAATTTGCCGGTAGATAAAACCTTTAGAATTCAATTGGCGAATGCTTCCGAAGACTTTAATTTGGTATTTTTAGATGAGAATAATCGTTTATTAGAAAAAGGCATGCAGGATGAGAGCGGTAATTTTGTTTTCCATACTTTACCTTCCGAAACAGAATATTTAACTATTAAGCAAGAAGATGAAACCACTTTGAAAATAAGAGATGATTTTCATTTTCAGGTGCATAATATCTTTTATGATTTCCGGACATATAACCTCAATGACGAAGCGAAAAAAGAATTGGATAAAGTGGTAACCTTATTGAAAAACAACCCGCATGTAGGAGTTATTATTAAAGCACATACCGATAATGTGGGAGATGAACAATACAATTTATATTTATCGGAATTGCGGGCGAAGTCGGCGAGAGATTATTTGGTATCTAAAGGCATTGATAAGTCAAGAATACGATACAAAGGATACGGAGAAACCCAGCCGATTGCGCCTAACACAAAAGCAGACGGAAGCGATAATCCCGAAGGGCGGGCAAAAAACCGGAGAGCTGAAATCGTTATTAAATCTTTAGAGAAGCTCAAGGAAGAAAAGCTTTAGGAAATTAAAAAAGTTTAGTTTGTCCGGGTGTGGGAGTGAAATTTCTGCAATTAAGTTTAAATTTTTGAGAACAATTTCCGAAAAACTTTCTTTTATATAACTTGAACATTCTATGAATGGAAGCAATTTCCAAGTCGTTGGAGTTTGTAGCAAATCCTGAAAAATTACCGTTGTATGCCGCTTGAAGTTTGCGAGTGATTTTTTGGTATTTTAAAGGATACTTTTCTTCCAACCATTTTAAAAATACAGGTTCTACGGTTTCGTTTAACCGAACAATGGTATAATGGGCGTTAATTGCACCTGATTCCGAAGTGGCTTTCATGATTTGCGGAATTTCGTGCTCATTAAGTCCCGGAATAATAGGAGCTATCATTACATTCACGGGGATGTTGTGTTTACTTAATTCCGAAATGGCTTTTAGCTTGTTGATTACGGAAGAAGTTCGAGGTTCGAGATTGCGGCGAAGTTCTTCTTGAAGCGTTGTAATAGAAATATTTACCAAAACAAGTTGGTTTTCGGAAAGTTGTTTAATGATATCTAAATCTCTGAGAATTAAATGGTTTTTTGTGATAATAGCTACAGGGTGTTGATATTCCAAGCAAACTTGCAAAAGCTCGCGGGTAAGTTTAAATTTTCTTTCGGCAGGTTGATAACAATCTGTATTGCCTGAAAGAATAATAGGAGAGGGCTTCCATTTAGGGTTGGAAAGAGTTTTACGGAGAAGTTGCGGTGCGTTTTTCTTTACAAGTATGGTTTGTTCAAAATCAATCCCTGCACTATATCCCCAATATTCATGTGTAGGGCGGGCATAACAATAAGCACAACCGTGTTCACAACCTTGATACGGATTCAGGGAATATTCAAAAGATATTTCGGGCGACTTGACTTTATTGACAATGGTTTTCGGAAAAACTTCAATAAACCGGGTTTTTATACCGGAAAAAGCTTCTAATTCTTCCGGTTCGTTTTCAAAGTCGTAAAACTGTGATTCAAAACGGTTTTTGATTTTATGTTTAGAGCCTCTTTTCACAAAAAATGTAATCTATCAAAAATAGAAATTTAAAAGAAATAAATCTTAGGTGAAGAGGCTTTTTAAGCAGTTTCTTTCAACATTATTCTAAAGGTGGTTCCTTTATTTTTTTCAGAGTTTTTTACAAATATTTTCCCTTTATGATATTGTTCTACAATTCTTTTAGCTAAACTCAATCCCAATCCCCAGCCTCTTGATTTGGTGGAGTACCCGGGTTCGAACACGGTTTTGAAATTTTTATTGTCAATACCTTTTCCGGTATCGGAAATGTCGAGAATTACATGTTGATTTTCCCGGAAGGCTTCAATTTGAATTTTTCCGTTTCCGTTCATAGCGTCAATGGCATTCTTCACTAAATTTTCTATTACCCACTGAAACAGCGGACGATTTATTTGCACTTCAATGTCAGGCGGAATATTTACAATAAACTGAATTTTTTTTGAGCTTCTTCGTTTTAAATAGTTGATGTTTTGAGTGATAAATTCGTTTAGATTTACTTTTTCCACTTCGGGTGCGGAGCCGATTTTAGAAAAACGTTCGGTAATGGTATTTAGCCGTACAATGTCTTTTTCCATTTCTTGAAAGGAGTTTTCATCGGGGTATTTATCCTTCAAAATTTCTATCCAAGCCATAAGAGAGGAAATAGGCGTGCCTAATTGATGGGCAGTTTCTTTAGCCAATCCTACCCAAACCAAGTCTTGTTCGGCGTTGCGGGCAATACTGAAAAGCCAATAAGCAGACAAAATGAAGATGATTATTACAAAAAGCTGAAAAAGAGGGTAGTATGTTAGTTTTGAAAGTAGTTCGGAGTTTTGGTAAAATACCCAATGGGTTTTGTTGAGTAGATGAATTTTGAGAGGCGGATTGGCATTTTCCATTTCTTGTAAGAGTCGGTTAACTTTTTCGGGAGAGTTGAGTTTGCCGGGGTTGATATTTCCGTAGGCAATAATGTTTTGGCGGGTAGAGTCTGTAAGAATAACAGGTACGGCAGCAGCATTTACCACTACTTCGGATATAAAACTGTTAATCAATTCGTTCATTACGTTTTTTAATTCCGTAAAAAGCCGGGAATCTTCGTAAAAAATAAAGTTTTTGTGCTGTTTATCTATAATGATTTCGATAGGCGGATTTTTTTGCTTCATATTTTCCAGCTTTTTTTGAAGCAGATTTTGATTTTTCACGATAGAATCGGCTATATTCCGGTAGGAGATAATTTTTAAATTTTGATTAGTGAGAATTACCGGAACGGTAGTATTGTTGGAAACTACTTTAAGCAAAAAGCCGATGTCGGTTTGGGTATTTTCGGAAGCAAGCAACTTGGTTGCTTCAGCCCATAGCTCTACTTTTTTTCTTTCTTCGTCAGCCAGTTCTTTGAATAAACGGTTGGTAATTTCTACCAGTCGGGATTTGTTTTTTACGGCTTCAGCCCAGAGTTGAACTTTTTTACGTTCGTCTTCGGCAATTTTTCGAGCAATTTGATTGGTGTACCAAAAAGATATAATAATGATAAGCAATCCGAATATTGCTAAAAGGTATTTCCAAATTTGTTTTTTTCGATAAATATTCATGGTTTAAAAATCTTCGTCATCTTTAAAAAAATCGTCAGAGTTTGTTTTTTTCGGTTTGTTGGATTTAAACAACGATTTTTTACCTGAATTGTTTTCTTTGTCAGAAGGTTGCTTGTCTTTGGGAGAGGCTTCTTCTTCCCATTCAATATCATAATCTATTTTCTTTACCGGTTGATGGGTGGGAGATAAAGAGGTATCGTTTTTGAATAAATTTAATTCTTGTTTTAAGGCAGATTTAATTTCTTGTTTTTCTTTTTCCATTTCTTGCGATAATGTTTCTTTTATTTTGGGAGTGATTTTTACATCAAAGTCCTCGGGATTGCCCTTGAGA
>CAZLMS010000077.1:5399-6780 GCA_964560645.1 uncultured Flavobacteriales bacterium
CCTTTGAGATTTATTTCGACAGGGAATTTTCTTTCGTTTTGGTCTTTTAAAAGCAAGTCGGAAAAATAAAGTTTTAGAGTGTAATTAAAATGATTGTTGAACAGGTGCTTGCCATGTATATGTAATTTGAAACGATTAGTTGAAACAGTCATTTGAGGAATGATGATTTGACTTTCTACGATGCTAAAAGTATTTTCAATTTTGTCAAATTGAATGTTTTTTAATTCTTTTTTCAATTCTTCGGTTTTGATAATTTTACGAAGAATTTTGTTTTCGTTGATTTGGTCAGCTACTTCTGTAAGCGGTTCAAAGTTTTGAAGTATTCCGTTTTCGACAGTCATGTGGATTTTGGCGGAAATGGAAGAGGTGTCTATTTTCAAATGGTTATCAAAATCACCCTCCACAATACCTTCGTAAGAAACAGTACCGTCTAAGTTTTTGTGTGTAATAAAATCTTGTCCGAAGTTGTAGGTTTGATAAAACATTTTTTTTATCGAAGCGTTTTGGGCTTTAATACTGATTTTTGTGTGAAAGTTATTGTTTTTTGGAAGTATAAGGGCAGATAATTGATGATTTCCGTTAAAAAATAACCCGTTGAGTTCGGGTATTGAAATTTTGTTGGAATCCATAAAGAATCGCATGTTGTTCTGAAATGAGATGAATTTTTGAAACAATAAAGTATCGGCTTGTATATGAAGGTTATAGCTTATTCTTTTCGGAAGGGTAAATGTGAAAATTTCGGAAGATTGGGTGTTTGCGGAAAGTAAAGATTCCACAGGCAGGGCAGAGGCTTTTAGATGTCCGTCAATATGCATGCTTTCATTTAGCAGGATTTGACCTATAATATTTTTTAAAACACCTGTAATTTTCAATGAATGTTGTTTCCATTTTCCTGACAATTCTTTAATTTTCAAATTGTTGTTCATAAATTCAGATGCCACTTTGAGTTGATTAAATTCTTGGTTTTTATATTGGAGTTGTGCTTTGTGAATTTCCAAAAAACCATAGGTTTTAGCTTGTGCTATTTCTTTGGGTATAATATTGTTGATGTTATTAAATTGAGCATTGCCTTTAAATTTTAAACGGTATTTTCCATGCATGTTAAAAATAGTATCTAAAGACAAAAATGCTATCGGGTTTTTAACATTTCCTTGTGCTTCAAGCGATAAGTTTATTTTCGGATGATTGAAATCAGCATAGGAGAATTGAGCCAGAATAGTGTCATTATTGAAAACGCCTTTTAATAAATCAATTTGAACAACAGAACTTCCGGCAGAATGCCATTTTCCGTTGTCAAAATAACCTTGTAGGGTTAATTGATTGAGCGAAATACCGCTGTTTTTATTTTTAACTTTTCCGTCATGTATTTTAAAAAGTACTT
>CAZLMS010000077.1:6790-8443 GCA_964560645.1 uncultured Flavobacteriales bacterium
CTTTTATTGAGGGAGAGTGATTTTCAGCAAGTTTGCCGTTAATTAAAATTTCGTAATTGGCTTTTCCTGTTATTTCATAATTGTGAGTAAAAGGTTTGAATTGGTCGGGGATTTTATCAGTTAGAGTTTTTATGTCCGTGTTTTCATCTTTTAGTTTAAAGTCAATGTGTTGTGTGTTTAAGACGTACAATCCCGAAAAGTCAAATTTTAATTTTTCGCCGGTTTGTATTTGACTGTTTGCAATAAAAATACTGTCGGCTTTTTTCAGAGCTTTGATTTTCAGGTTCAACTCATTATCAGTTAAATATTTAATGTCGTTTATAGATATTTCATGTACATTGATTTTTCCCAAAAGAGCTATTTCGGTTTTGTTTTTAGAGAAATAGCCGCCGGCTTCAAAATCATCAAAAACTATCAGGTGTTTTTGATGATTGTCTTGATAAGAAACTGTAATATTTTGTAACATTATTTTATTGAGATAAAGACTCAAAGAAGAGGTTGTGTCGCTATTTATTGGTTTAAATATTTGATAGTTGTTGTCTTTAATGTTTATTTTACTGTTTTTAAGTACAATAGCTTTAATTTGATATTTTTTCTGAATAATGTCCCATACGTTAAAATTAAATCCTGTTTCTTCGACAGATGCTAAAGTATCTCCGTCAGAACCGTAAACTACGGTTTCGTGAAATATGATACTTACTTTTGGAAAATGTTGAAAAGGTGAAACGCTAATGTTATTGACATCAATTCTTGTTTCAATCGTTTTGTTCAATTGCTCGATTACAATAGGCTGGAGATTTTTGCCAAAATATACGATAATTACAGCGGAGTATATTCCCAAAATAATAAAGACAAACAGAAGGATATATTTGATTTTTTTCCAAATCATTGATAAGTATTCAACGGATAAATAATAAAATTATTCGAATTTAAGTGTAAGAAATGAAATATGCTAAGCAAGAAGAAAATATCTTAAACAAGAGAATGTTTATTAGTGAAGTACGGTAACAATTCCTACCACTTGAGCGTCTTTAGGAGTAAGTTCTTGTTTTTCAATGGTTCGTGCAATGATTTTCCATACATACACCCCGCTTTGCACTACTTTTTTTCCACCTTTTTTGTGTGCTATTCCGTCCCAGGGAATATTCTTTGAGTTTGATTCGAAAATTACTTCTCCCCAACGGTCAAAAACTAAGAATGTGAAATTTCCGGTTTCCAAATCAATGCCTACACCTTCCGGGAAAAAGGTATCATTTATACCGTCTCCGTTAGGAGTAAAAGCGTTAGGTGTGTAGAGGGCAAAATCAGGTCTTACTCTGATAGTTTTAGTAAGAGTATCAATGCATCCATATTCATTAATGGCTATTAGAGATACATCATAATAACCTGTATCGGGGAAAACATGAGAAACAATAAATTGATTGTCTTTTATTACCGAACCATCGCCAAAATTCCAATTGATGTATAAAGAATCTGTTACATTTGTGGTAGGAGTGGCGTCAAAATCTATAATGGGGTTTGTTAGAAGAACAATTTCCGGGTCGGCAATAAAATCTGCGTCGGGAGCAGGGTAAACAGTAATTGCTCCTTGTTGAATAATGGTGTTTTTACATCCGTCTTCCGAATATGCCGTTAAAATAATATCATACGTGC
>CAZLMS010000078.1:0-8311 GCA_964560645.1 uncultured Flavobacteriales bacterium
TGGCAATATTTGGTAATCATCTTGATTTTCATTATTGCTGCTTTGATTATTCTTTAAACTTTTACTCATTTGCCAAATAAGATATATAATGCCTCCGCTTAATAACAATGAAATTAGCGCATAAGTAAAGGGGATTTCCTGTTCTCCGAAATTTTCGACATCTTGAGAAAGTATGCCTTTTTGCACTAAAAAAGCCAATACCACCGCAAAACCGTTATTTACGAAATGTCCGATAACGGGAGTCCATAAAGAGCCTGTCCATACATACAAATATCCCAGAATTGCTCCTAAAAACATGCGAGGAAAAAATCCGAAAAATTGTCCGTGTAAAGCACTAAACAAAATAGCCGCCATCCACACCGACAAATGTGTCCGGGAAGATATTTTTTGTATAGAGTTTTGCAATGTTCCCCTGAAAAAAATTTCTTCGCTAAATGCTGCTGCAAGAGCTATGACTATGAGATTTAACAATAAATCAGCAACGGAATTCATTTGAAGAAATGCTTCGGTAGTTTTTTTGGCGTTTTCTTCGGCGGTTCGCATCCATTGCTCCACAGGGGCAAGAAATTCCGGCAAGCTCATTTGTTCATTCAATTGAGCCATGAAATTTATAGCAGGCATGGCTATGATAAACAAAACTATTGTTAATGCCAAAATGCTCAGAGGTGGAAAGACTTGCCATTTAAAAAATCTTAATTTCTCATCGGTAAAAAAATACGCATAAAGTAATGCCGGCACAATAAAAATAAACACTACACTTATCAGTTGATTGATTTTTAATGTCATTATTACCTGTGGATTACTTAAATCCATATTTAGCGAACTGCCGGCAGAAAAAATAACCGTTACCATAACTAACAAAACATACCCGACAAGTAAAATAAAATGTTTTAGTGAAGGTTTGGAAAGACTCGTGCTCATCATTTCGTTGTATTTTTGCAATGTGGTAAAGATAGGAAATATTGAATTAGGAGATTTTCCGTTGTTGCTGGCTCCGATGGAAGACGTGAGCGACCCGCCTTTCAGAAAGTTGTGTAAACAATTCGGAGCAGACTTAATGTTTACCGAATTTATTTCTTCGGAAGGTTTGATACGAAGTGCTGCCAAAAGTGTTCAAAAACTTGACATTTTTGAATATGAACGACCTATAGGAATTCAAATTTTCGGCGACAATATCGAATCCATGGAAAAAGCCACCGAGCTTGCAACTGCCGCTAATCCGGATATTATTGATATTAATTACGGATGTCCGGTAAAAAAAGTGGCTTGTAAAGGAGCCGGAGCAGGTATTTTATTGGATATTCCGAAAATGGTAAAAATGACCGCTGAAATTGTCAAATCCACGCCTTTGCCTGTTACGGTAAAAACCAGATTGGGATGGGATGAAAAAACCAAATTTATAGTAGAAGTAGCGGAACGATTGCAAGATGTGGGAATTAAAGCCATTTCCATTCACGGCCGCACACGAAAACAAATGTATAAAGGGCCTGCCGACTGGACTCTAATCGGAGAGGTGAAGAACAATCCTCGAATGCATATTCCTGTTTTCGGAAACGGTGATATTGACTCTCCTCAAAAAGCAGTTGAATACAAAAATAAATACGGCGTGGACGGTATTATGATAGGACGTGCTTCGATTGGAAATCCTTGGTTTTTTAAGCAAGTGAAACATTTTTACAAAACCGGAGAAATTATCCCCGAACCGTCTTTAAAAGAGAAAGCTCAAATAGCCAAACAACATCTTCTTGATTCTGTCAAATGGAAAGGTGAAAAACTGGGAATATTGGAAATGCGGCGTCATTATGCCAATTATTTTAAAGGCATCCCTAATTTTAAAGAAACCCGCAAAAAACTGGTAACTTCCGAAAATTTGGAAGAACTTCTCTCTATTCTTGATGATATTGCGTCGGGGGTTCTTGTTTAATTTTCTTTTCTATTGTCTGTTTCCGCTTAGGGTTACGTTTCCTCTTTTTTCAAAAGAATCTCCTTGGGTAGTAGTCCCCGTAGCAATCCAAAAATACACTCCGTCTTTCTGTTTTCCGCCGTCCCACGAAGCATTTATATCATTGGTTTCATAAACTTTTCTTCCCCAGCGGTTATATATTTCCAAATGCATGGTCTGTACGCCTTGAAGCAAAATTTTAAATTCGTCGTTATTGCCATCTCCGTTGGGCGTAAAAATATTAGGCACAATAAACACAAAGTCTTCCTTAATAATCACGGTTAGCGAATCAACCGTATAGCAACCTTCACTGTTTTCCGCTTTTAAGCTTACCGTATATTCTCCGATTGCCGCATAAACATGTTGGGGTTGTTCCTCTGAGGAAGATGCTCCGTCACCAAAGTTCCAGGTAAACATTAACGTATCCATACCGGCTGTATCCGTATGATTGATGAATTCTACCGGTTCGTTTACCTGTTGTTCTTCAGGATTGGCTTCAAAGTTTACTTGAGGAGTTGGTATTACCGTTAGGGAAACTGCTGCAGGATCACTTTCACATGCACCAACTACTTGGGTTACATAAATATTCATTGCATTAAATATCTTGCCTAAATTATCGGGTACTACTCCCGTGTCTAAAAGCGTAGTCATTAAAGAGTCGGCATACCAATTCACCAATCCCTGGGCTGATGCCACCACATTTTCTATATCACTTCCCTCACAATACGGGTTAGACGCTGTGGCAAAAGGTGCTGAAGGAACAGGATCTATTTGAATGTTAATAGTAGTATCCGACACACACATATTGTTTGCTACCGTATATGTTACCGTAACATTTCCGCTTCCCGCAATATATGTATTCAACTCACCCGTAGTAGGATCGACTCCTTGTCCGGAAAAAGTACCCCCCGAAACGGCAGGCTGGATGGAAACAATGGAATCACGGATACAAACTATAGAATCATTCGGCGTAATGGTAGGATCAGGATACTCCGTAACACTGATAACTTCGGAATACGAACCGCTACATCCTCCGATAGAATCTGTTATTACTAATGTTACACCGGTATTTTGAGAAATAGTAATTTCCGGTTGATACGCCGAAGAATCACTCATCACATTACCCGGAGACCAAGAATAAGTGTAATTATTCATATATATACATGTCGCTACTGTTGTAAACACTAAGCCTGTAGCAGGAGAAGGTCCGTCGGAGAAAATAAGGTTCCCGTCACTGTCATATAGATTATACGAATTTTCAGATTCAAACGCCCCTGACGTATAATTCAATTCTATTGTATCGCCTTGAACAACAGGAATAGCTACCGTTAACGAAGATGCCGTAGGAGCATAAACACCAATAGAATTACCGTTAATCAAAACCTCCAATGTGCCACCATTCCACCCGTCTCCGAAAGAGTCAAACATGTCTAGAATATAATCACAATTTCCTCCGGCTAAAGCAAAACTTAATTGTGAAGGAGTGTTTTCACATACCGAATTTGGAATAATATCAGTAATAGTAGGCTGCACGGAAGGAGTAACCAAAACTCTAATGGTATCTACATTAGTACACCCTGCCGCACTGGTAATACTTACATAAACCTCTTCTCCCGGAGATGTTAAATAGGTATTGCTGTTAATACTGTCGTTTAACGAAGAATTGTTACTCCAAGCATAATCAAAATTTACGGTGGTTAAATCAGGAGTAACCGTGAAGTTTGCAGTTTCATTTAAACACAATGAATCATCATCTATGGTTACCGTCCAGTTAAAATTATCCACAATATACACATTAAATGCTGCCGTATCCGAACATTTCCCGATTGTATCTTCCACAACCAAGAGGAATGTTGTATTTACAGGAGAGGCTGCAACAGGATCTGTCGAAGTACTGTCATCCAAATAAGCTCCCGGGCTCCAATTAATGCTGTAATTAGTATTAGAAGGAGTGCCGCAACTTACCGTGGTCATAAACACTACACCGGGAGCAGGAGCTGAACTTTGAGATAAATCTTGGTAATCTCCATCCGAAAAAATCATGTTTCCGGAAACATCATAAATATTATATTGATTTTCATTATTGGTAGGAGGAAACGACGCATTGTCTGGAACATATTCTACAATAAGCGAATCTCCGTGAGTTACAGGAACCGGATATGTTACACTTACCCCGTTTAATATGGTAAAACTGTCAATTACAACATTATTGTTGGTATAAATCACCACGTAAGAAGTATCAATTCCGTCCCACCCGTCACCAAAATTGTCAAATAACTCTATGCTATAATTACAAGGAATTCCTTGCGGTAAATCATTAACCATGTGTAAATTTACACTTCCTCCCAAACACATGGTGCTGTCGCCTGTTATCTCAATATTTGGAAGAGACCCTTCGGAAACCAACACATGAACAGTATCTACCTTATCGCACCCGGCATAAGAAGATATAGTTACGCCAAAATTTATATTTCCAGGCTGTGAAAAGGTAGCCACGGGGTTCGGAATGGAATCTTGATTTAAAAACTGCTCGTTTGACCAATTATAATAAAAAGTAGTTGCCGAAGACGATACCGATACATTTAAATCAACTTGTTCGTATAAGCAAGCCACACTGTCGGATTGTGTAATAGTATAAGTAAAATTAGGCACCGTATAAATGTTAACTGTAGAAGTATCCTGGCATCCTAACGCAGTATCTGTTATTACAACCTGATAAGTAATATCTGTAGTAGGTGTAACATAAGGGTCTGCAATCGTATCATTTGACAAGAAAGTAGATGGTATCCATTGATAAGTTAAACTACCTCCATTAGGAGAACAAGAGGCTGTTCCCGTATATACAATACCTGTAGCCGGCGAGGGTCCGTCGGAAAAAACAGGGTTTCCGTTGTTATCATACAGGGTATAAGAATTTTCAGATTCAAAAGATCCTGAGGTATAAATTAAAGAAAACACATCTCCGTCATTAAACGTAATGGTTACCATGCTGCTGGAACCGGAAGCTGAAAAAGTACCAATACTATTACCATTTACTTCTATTTCCAAAAAACCTCCGTTCCAACCGTCACCCCAAGAATCCAACATTTCTAAAGTATAATCACACACAGGAGGTCCTGCAAAAACAGTTATTTTAGAACTGTCTCCAAAGCAAACAGTCGTATCTGTTACAATATTGGAAATAAATTCTATTACATGCACCGATACCGTTGTATCATACGTACATCCGAAATTATCGGTTGCCGAAAAAGTATAAAGCACATCCCCGGGAGTTTGAGGTAATACGGTTGCCGTGTCATTATTTACTCCGACAATAGAATCTCCTGACCAAGTGTATGTAGAAGATGAATAGGTAGGCGTATAGTACTCGGGGTCAGGAAGCAAAGAGGGATCAAAAGTAATTCCCCATCCAGCTACAAATCCATTGTCACTTCCTAAGTTATCTATTATTTGAATAGTCCATGTTCCGTTTAAAGGGCAACCAACCAGGTCGTTAAAAGACCCTTCGGGGGCATAATCTCCCGGAGGTAAATAGGGATGATTGGAATAGGTATTGCCCAAAACATCCGTATAAGTATAAAAATAACTGTTTGCTTCGTTGGCAAAAGTTCCATACGTAGGGTTAGGTGTCCAGCAATATTGATAAGTTACCCCCATTACCAAAGGCTGATTGTCATCATCTACCGGCTCTCCTAAAAATGTGCTTCCTCCTCCGGACGGATAATTCAATATAGTCATTGTTTGACCGTTAGGACAAATCAGAGTAATATCTAAATCTCCTAAATAGGAATGTTCTAAATTAGCACATACACTTAAAAAATCATTGGCTGAAGTAACTACTTGTCCCGGAGCAAACGACTCTATCACAATTTGTGTTTCATAAATTGTTCCTACGTTATCCGGCACCATTAAACTGTCTCCATATATGCCTCCCGAAGAAAATACGCCTTGAGTAGGTGTTACTCCTTGCGTGATTTGAACAGGATTTCCAAAACAAACAGTATCTTGAATCACATCTACACCACTAAATAAGGGAGTGGTGGAAACTCGCACCTTTCGTGTTGCAAATGCCGTACTTCTACAACCTAAACTATCTGTGATTACCAATTTAGTTATGTATCCTACTTGTTGTTTATCAAACACATGAGTAACTGTAGTTAACCCGGGACCTACCAAACTGTCTCCGTCTCCGAAATACCAACTGAAAATACTGTTTTCATTTGTTTGATTGTACCATGCGCCCGTGGAAAGTGTGGTGTAAGGGAAATTACCTGTTCCCACGAATTGCACGGTATCTCCCAAGCAAATATCTATATAACCGGAATCTGCATTGGGAACAGAAGGCGGATCTGTAACCACAATTTCAGGAATAATCGTTTGACATAACATTTGACAACTTACCGTTCCTTCAAATCCAAAATCTTCTCCAGCGCCATCCGATTGGAAGACCAGGGTTAAACATCCTGTGTGGTTATTTAATGTAGCCATAACAGCCGTTGCCACACCTAAGTAATTAGTATCATTATTGATAACCATTAACAAAGAATCTGTGTTCGGGTCGGTACCATCGTATATGTACAAAGTGTCTGACCCGTCAATTCCGATAGTATCAAGGATTAAAGAAATTACATTTCCATTAGTTCCATCGGGACAAAATGTAATGGTATAGTTTTCGTTCGGCGAATAGTTACCCGCCAATCCTCCGGCATCTGCAACGGTTGTGTCACATGTATTAACAGTTCCTCCTTGACTTATAAGAACAGGTTGTGCTTTAAGCACTCCCATGCTTAATATCAAAAAAATAAAAGCGGTAAATATTTTTTTCATACAGTACTTATTTTAAGCTATTAGCATAATTTTGAACAATCTTCTCTTCAGAATACAATAAAATCACAGAGTCTGTCCCTTTTAACCATAAATAACGGTCTGTATTTTTATATGGTCTCAGATTAGAAGTTAGCACATTAAAAGTTCCTGATTCTATTGCTTTTTTCACTTCCTCCGAAGATAAGGTTTGTGCTTCTCCGTTCTTAGGTTGAAACGTTATCTGTTCTATTACCTCCATCTTGTCTGCCGAAATTTTTGCTTTGGCTTCTTTTACGGGTAATACCTTATAAGAATGTTGCAAGCGATAAGTTTGATATTGTATTTGCTTAGGATGGCGTTCTGTTAAAAAATCAAACCGTTCTTTTCCCAAATAATCAATTAACATTTTATCTGTTTGGTTTTGAGAAAACAACATGTTTGTCAACAATAAGAAACAGGTTATAAAAAGAGTCGCTTTTTTCATAAAAAAGTTTTTATTAGGATTTCAAAAATATAAATTTTTCTATCGTGTGTTTAAAAATAAACGAGAATATTACACAAAAGGTTGGTCTTTAGAAACGTAGGGCTGTAAGTTTTTTTGCACGTATTTTCCCAATACATCAAACTCAAGATTTACCGGGTCTTTTTCTCTTAATGTATTAAGATTAGTATTTTCCCAAGTATAAGGAATAATTGCCACGGAAAACGTATCGGGCAAGACATTAAAAACCGTGAGGCTAACCCCGTTTAGTGCTACCGAACCTTTTTCCACCAATAGCCCTCCGAATTCGGGAGGGTAAGAAAAAGTCATAATCTTGCTGCCTTCGGCGTCAGCAACATTCCAGAGTTTTCCCATTGCATCCACATGCCCTTGAACAATATGACCGTCTAACCTATCTCCGAGTTTCATAGCTCTTTCAAGATTAATAACATCCCCCTCTTTTAAATATTGCAAGTTGGTTTTTTGCAAAGTTTCATCAATAGCAGTTACTTTATATACAGAATTTTCACGGTCTAAATCCGTTACGGTAAGACAAACGCCGTTATGTGCCACACTTTCATCTATTTTAAGCTCTTTTGTGAAACTGCTCTCCACATATATATGCAAATTATTCTGCTCTTTTTGCAGTTTTACAACAGTTCCCAATTCTTCTATTATTCCGGTAAACATTATTTCTGAGGAGTTTGTTGTTCGTCTCTTATAAGATGAATATATCCTTTTAATGTTCTTACTTCCGTACCTGTAATTCGTTTTTCATAAACCTGACAAATATAATAATACACTCCATCAGGACATGGTTTATTGTTGGACTGATTAGTGCCATCCCATAAAATATCAGGGTTTTCCGTACGGAACACTTCCAGCCCCCAACGATTATATATTTTTAAATCTATTTTTTCTATAAACCGATAAGGAAACGGGCGAAGCAAATCGTTATATCCGTTGCTTCCGGGAGTAAACACATTAGGTAATTCATAGGAAGGGCAATTGTCAATGCATACCGATTCACTATATTCACCTATGTTTTTAAAGGTATCCACCGAAGCAATTGCATAACATCC
>CAZLMS010000079.1:0-8291 GCA_964560645.1 uncultured Flavobacteriales bacterium
GAACGAAATAAATGCCTTTATTTAACTTTAATGTGATGTTTGAAGATTGACTATTTTGAGTAAATATCTTTCTTCCGCTTATATCATAACATTCTACGGTTGCAGAAGAAGATATGCCCGTAATAAACAATTCTCCGTTAGACGGATTGGGATATATGTTTACTTTATCTAATTCATTGTTAGATGTATATGTTGTAAATGTGCTTTTTTTGAAACGCGAAAGAAAACGCCAAATTTCCGAAGCGTAATCAATATCGTTTACGGGATAATAAATCCATACGTGGTCGGCGTTATTTACCCGAAACAGTTCTACCACCGCACCGTTAGTGCATTGGCTGTCATATACGAAATGGTCAACTGTATATCCGTCGTTTTTAATGTCCGGAAATTGGGTTTGGGTAAAGATATTCTGGCAGCCGTTATTGGCAACCCAAAAGTTGATAAGACTATCTACATTGATTCCGTAGGCATTGTTGTAGTATCCTACCGTTTGGTCGGCAGTTCCGTGAAAATGACCTACAGGCACGGGGCGTCCCGGGTTGCAAGAAGTTAAAGAAGCTCCGATGGTTCCGGCTACGGGCGCAATGGCTGCTATTCGATTGCTCAATTCGCAAGCCAATCGGTTGCTCATAAATCCGCCCATGGAAAAACCGGTAGCGTATATTCGGTCGCTGTCAATGTTGTATTGAGCAGAAATGCTGTCAATTAGTGTGGAGATAAAATCCACATCGTCAATGTTTTGATTTAATACAATTCCCATATAACTTGCCCCGGAGTTCCATGCGGTAAGATTATAAGTGGGGTCGGTCATGGCTTGAGGAGTAACCACAATGAAATTTCCCGTATCGGCTACCAAATGTAAACCGTTGTTGGAAAAATTTTCTTTGGTATCTCCAAGTCCGTGTAGGTTAATTACCAACGGAAAAGCGGTATTTCCGTCATAAGAAGCGGGAATATGCATAATATAAGAGCGATTGTTTCCTTGATGAGAAATAGACGAGGTGATTGTTGTCTGACTTTTAGCAAAAAATACGGTAAAAGCCAGTACCCAAATAATCCACAATTTTTTCATCATAATTAGTCTTCTTTTTTAAGCAGATAGCGTGTAATGAATATACCAGTGGATTTATCCGCAGAGTAAACGCCCGAGTTTACACTTACTACTTCCCAACCTTGAACCGCTAACTCATTGAGCTTTTTGGTAATCATTTGGTCGTTGGAGTTTATATTCCCGAAGTTGATACCTACCATGCTGAAAAAATTCTCCATTTTTTCTTCTTTTACATTACCTTTTTCATCGGTAGTAATCATTCGTGAACGTCCCAACCCGCCGGGAACTACGGATTCTACTGTGGATATTTGCATATACTTTTGAGCATCTGCAAAATAATTTATACCGATAAGACATGATAAGGTTAAAACAAGTTTTTTCATAGCTTAATAGTTTGCTCAAAATTAAGGAAAATATTTACAATAAGCCTTGTTTTTATGCTTTTTTGTTTTGTTTGCAAGACCGGAAACAGACAGATATAAGACGGTTTATTTACCTATGCAAAAACGGCTGAAGATGTTTCCCAGCAAGTCGTCCGGGGTAATCTCGCTGCCGGTAATCTCTCCCAAATGAAACAATGCCACCCGAATATCCATTGCC
The DNA here is from genome assembly GCA_964560645.1 of uncultured Flavobacteriales bacterium. Taxonomy (GTDB): domain Bacteria; phylum Bacteroidota; class Bacteroidia; order Flavobacteriales_G; family NORP312; genus CAZLMS01. The sequence continues at coordinate 1,652 of CAZLMS010000079.1, forward strand.
AATAAATCACCGGGTGTTTGCATAGAGATGCCTTCCTTTACTTTTTTAAGTGCATCGGAAACTTTTTTCAAGGCTTCATAGTGGCGAGTATTGGTAACCACCGTATCGCTTTCGGAGAAATCTGTATATTGCTCGGCTAATTGATAAATTTTTTCTTTTAATAATTCGATGTTTTCTTTTTGTTTGGCAGAGAGACTAATGTGTGGTTTTCCCGTTTTTTGCAATATGTTTTCTATGTGTTGAGGATTTGCCGCATCGGATTTGTTAATGATATAAACCACCTTTTTTCGTTTGCCGGTTAATAATTTGCTTAATTCTTCCAGTTCCGAAAGTGAAAAATCGGTAGCATCCAAAACTGCCAAAACTATTTCGGCTTGAGCTATTTTCTCTTTAGTTCGTTCAATTCCTATTTTTTCTATCTCATTGGTTGTTTCCCGGATACCTGCGGTGTCTATAAACCTGAAATTCAAACCGTTTACAACCAGATCGTCTTCAATAATATCCCGGGTAGTTCCTGCGATAGACGAAACAATGGCTTTTTCTTCATTAAGTAAAGCGTTTAAAAGTGTGGACTTGCCGGCATTCGGCTTGCCTATAATGGCAATCGGTATGCCTTTTTTTATGGCATTTCCGTAGGAAAAAGACATTATGAGTTTATGTGTTTCCGCTAAAATGGTGTCAATCAATTCCACTAATTGCGTACGGTCGGCAAACTCCACATCTTCTTCCGAAAAATCGAGTTCCAATTCTATTAACGAAGCAAAGTGGATAAGCTCTTCTCTCAGCTTGTTAATCTTTTTAGAAAATCCGCCTCTTAATTGGTTTAAAGCTGTTTGAAGGGCTTTCTCATTTTGAGATGCAATAACATCTGCTACCGCTTCGGCTTGCGATAAGTCGAGTTTTTTATTTAAAAATGCTCTCATGGTAAATTCGCCGGGCTTTGCCATTCTTGCTCCCGATTCTATTAGCAATTCCAATACCCTTTGAATAATATAAGGAGAGCCGTGTGTGGATATTTCTATGGAATCTTCGCCCGTGTATGAATGAGGCGCTTTAAATACCGTAACCAATACTTCGTCTATTATTTCTCCATTGGGGGTTTTTATAGTACCAAAATGCACGGTATTGCGTTCAACGGAATCTAAATTTTTGGAAAATATGTGATTGACTATTTTAAAGCTGTCTTTTCCCGATACTCTGATTACACCGATAGCTCCAATTCCCGGCGGAGTGGCTTGTGCACAAATGGTATCTTCCGAAAATCCTTTCACGTTTTTATTTCAAAAATATTCAAATAATCCTTGCGATATATCAAAAACCACTATTTTTGAAAAATAAAAATATCAGTTATGAGCGTTTTAGTAAATAAAAATTCAAAAGTCATTGTTCAAGGTTTTACGGGAAGTGAAGGAACTTTTCATGCCGACCAAATGATTAAATACGGAACCAATGTGGTAGGAGGTGTTACTCCCGGTAAAGGAGGACAGTCTCATTTAGACCGTCCTGTTTTCAACACTGTAGAGGAAGCCGTAAAACAAACCGGAGCAAATGTGTCTATTATATTCGTTCCGCCAGCTTTTGCCGCCGATGCAATTATGGAGGCCGCTGATGCAGGAATTGAAGTAATTGTTTGTATTACAGAAGGTATTCCTACCAAAGACATGATTACCGTAAAAGAATATTTAAAAGACAAAAAATCTACATTGATAGGTCCAAATTGCCCCGGTGTTATCACTCCCGAAGAAGCAAAAGTGGGTATTATGCCCGGATTTGTGTTTAAAAAAGGAAAAGTAGGAATTGTTTCCAAATCGGGAACTTTAACTTATGAAGCCGCCGACCAAATCGTAAAAGCCGGGTTGGGAATTTCTACGGCTATCGGAATTGGCGGAGACCCTATTATCGGAACGCCTACTAAAGAAGCCGTGGAAATGCTAATGAACGACCCCGAAACAGACGCTATTGTAATGATTGGGGAAATTGGAGGAAACTACGAAGCCGTAGCTGCCCGGTGGATTAAAGAACAAGGAAATCCGAAGCCCGTAATCGGATTTATTGCAGGACAAACCGCCCCGAAAGGAAAACGTATGGGACACGCCGGAGCCATTATAGGCGGAGCGGAAGATACTGCCGAAGCTAAAATGCGCATTATGGCTGAAAACGGTATTCATGTAGTAAAATCTCCCGCAGAAATCGGAGAAAAAGTAGCTGAAGTTCTTGGTGTAACTGCTTAAAATTATTTTTATTATGAAATTACTCGAAGGTAAAACAGCAATTATTACAGGGGCTTCGCGAGGCATTGGTAAGGGAATTGCCGAAAAATTTGCCGAGCATGGTGCCAATATTGTTTTTACGTATCGCTCAAGTGAAGAAAAAGCCCGCCGTTTGGAAGAAGAGCTTCAGCAAAAATACGGAGTGAAAGTTAAAGGATTTAAATCTGATGCTGCCGTGTTTGAAGAAGCTCAAGCTTTGGCAGAAAACGTATTAAAAGAATTCGGAAGCATTGACGTATTGGTAAACAACGCAGGCATTACCCGCGACCAATTACTTATGCGAATGACCGAAGAACAATGGGATGAGGTTATCAACACCAACTTGAAGTCGGTGTTTAATTTAACTAAAGCGGTTTTACGCCCTATGTTAAAACAACGCAAGGGTTCTATCATCAATATGTCTTCGGTAGTGGGTATTAAAGGAAACGCCGGACAAGCAAACTATGCCGCCAGCAAAGCCGGAATCATCGGGTTTACCAAATCGGTTGCATTGGAATTGGGTTCCAGAAATATTCGTTCCAACGCTATTGCCCCCGGATTTATTGAAACCGAAATGACTGCAGAGTTAGGAGAAGAAGTAGTAAAAGAATGGCGCGAAATGATTCCTTTAAAACGAGGCGGAACACCTGAAGATGTGGCAAATCTCGCTTTGTTTCTTGCCAGTGATATGGCTGATTATATTACAGGTCAGGTTATTAACGTAGATGGAGGAATGCTTACCTAACCGGATTGCAGTTCGATGAATATAATTTTCCAATACCCTCTCTGGTATTTGCTCTTTTGCATTTTATCGGGAGGGTTTTATGCTTTATTGCTTTACTTTCGGGAAAAACAGCTCAGTGATTTTTCCAAAAAACAAATTTATTTTCTTGCCTTTTTAAGATTTATCGTTGTTTTTTTCATCACGCTTTTGTTGTTTAATCCGCTTATTAAGCAAAAAAAAACGGAAAAAGAGCCTCCAATTATCATTTTTGCTCAAGATGTTTCTAAGAGTATTGTATATAATTCTGATTCTGTTTATTACCGTTCAAAATATCCTAAACAAGTAAAGCAATTTTTACAGCAATTAAATACTCGATATGCGGTTAAACCATTAAGTTTTTCGGAAAATGTAACGGATTCACTTTCTTTTAACTTCAATAGCGAATACACCGACTTTTCCAAACTCGAAAAGTATCTTTACGATACTTACTTGGGGCAAAACATCGGTGCCGTTATTCTTGCTACTGACGGAATATACAATAGAGGGAAAAACCCGAAATATTTATTTCAAAAAATATCCGCTCCCATATATACCGTAGCATTAGGAGACAGCTCATTAAAAGAAGATGCCGCCATACAAGAAATAGATTTGAATAATATTGTGTTCTCGGGCAATGACTTTCCCGTTACCGTTCATCTTTCGGCTAAATTGTGCAAAAACGAAAAAGCCACGCTTTCCATTAAACAAAACGGCAAAACCATTCAAAGCAAAACCGTTGTGTTTTCTTCCGACGACGACTTTAAAAGTATTTCTTTTATTTTAAATGCCGGAACCCAAAAAGGCATTTTAAAATACACCGCCGAGTTGTCTCCGTTAAAAGATGAGGTTTCGACCAAAAACAATGTAAAAACATTTTTTATCGAAGTAATTGATAACCGCAAAAAAATCTTATTGCTCGGCAACGCGCCCCACCCCGACCTCGGAACCATAAAAAGAATTTTGGAAAAAAACGCCGGATATGAAGTTACAGTGTCTTTTATTTCCGACTTTAACGAAAACATCGAAAAATATCATCTGGTAATATTACACAATTTGCCTTCCAAAAAGAATGCCGCCGGAAAAGTTTTCAATTCGCTGGCAAAATCAAATGTGCCTTATTGGATGATTTGCGGTTCGCAAATACATATACAAACACTTAATAAATATAACCTTCCGATACGGATAAAAAACGGACTTCAACATCAAACAACCGAATTTCAGGTCATTAAGAATAATAATTTTACCTTGTTTCAAACCGATGATATTACTTTAACAACCGATTTTCCTCCTTTAACATCTGTTTTCGGAAAAGTTTATATTTCCAAAAATCCGCAAACATTGTTTTTTCAAAAAATATCCAATGTCCCCACCGACTATCCCGCTTTTGCATTTATTAACTCCGGCAATAGAAAATCTGCATATTTGACAGGAGAAGGCTTTTGGAAGTGGATGCTTGCCGAGTATGCTCAAACCGAAAAGCAGGAAAATGTACAAAACATTATCTCCAAAGCCGTTCAATATTTAGTGCTGAAAGAGGATAAAAGCCGTTTGAAGGTTTTTGTAAATAAACAATTTTATGAAACGGACAAAATCCTATTTAAAGCGGAAGTATATGATAAAATCTTTGAGCCGGTACTTAATGCGGATGTCCAATTGATTATTACTAACGAAAACAATGTAGAATATGCCTATGTGATTCCGCCACACAAAAAAGGATATAAGTTGTCCGTTAACGGGCTTCCTCCCGGAAAATATCACTATAAAGCATCTGTGGTATTAGACGGTGAAAAATTAGAAAGAGAAGGAGAAATCTTAGTAAAACCCGTAGATATAGAGTCGCTTAATACTCGGGCAAATTTTTCTGTTTTACGAGAATTGTCTTCTACACACGGCGGAAAAGTCATATTTCCCAATCAACTTGATGCATTGGCAAAACATTTGCTCAATGATGGTCGTATCCAACCGGTGGTTTACACGATTGAATCATTAGAAGATTTCATCAATATAAAATGGCTTTTCTTTCTTATTCTGGCACTTATTACATTAGAGTGGTTCATGCGCCGTTATCTTGGTGTTTATTAAACGATTTTTTATTTTTCCAATAATGTATGGGAAGACTTTAAATACCAAATTCAGTCTTTGTTAAAATCCCCGGAGTGAAACAACATATACAAATCGAAATAAAATACGAATATTCAGTGTTGAATGACGACTTTTTTGTTAAAAATGATTAAAATCAATAGAAATCAATAAAATAATTTTTAAATTCGCAAGAGTGAAGCGTTTCATTTCCATATTATTTCTCTTTATTTTCTTGATTTCCAATATAGGAGTGGTATTTTCCATACACTATTGCGGAGGGAAATTACATTCCGTAAAATTATACTCCGAAGCTGATTGCAGAATGGAAAGTGATATATCCGGTTCATGCGAATGGAAGTCAAACTGTTGTGAAAATAAACAAATTGTTGTAAAAAATAATCAAGCTTTTGAATATGCCTTCAATGATTTTGTCAATTTTGAAAAAATAACATTCTGTAAAAGTATTTTTTTAAACGGCTTATTGAATTTACTTTTTTCTTTAAGTTCTACCTCTCCAAATATTTTTAAACGACCTTCTTCTCCACCGTTATTATTGGTTCATCCTCTTGAATATCTTCCGTTTATTCAAGTTTTCCGTTTGTGATTTTTAGCACTTCTGAAGTATTTTCTACGAATTAGAAAAGCTTCTTTATTTTCCTTTGTTTTCGTGCTAAAAATGTACAATCATGCTCAATAAAATCATTCGATATTTTTTAGAAAATAAATTAGTTACTTTCATTCTGTTAATGGGATTTATCGGCTGGGGAATTGCCGTAGCGCCCTTCAATTGGACATTAGAATGGTTTCCTCGCGACCCGGTTGCCGTAGATGCCATTCCCGATATAGGAGAAAACCAACAAATTGTTTATACCGAGTGGCCCGGGCAATCGCCTCAAGACATCGAAGACCAAATTACGTATCCGTTAACTACGGCATTGCTGGGAATTCCGGGCGTGAAAACCATACGAAGCAGCTCTATTTTCGGACTGTCTTCCATCTATATCATTTTTGAGGAAGATGTGGAGTTTTATTGGAGCCGCTCCAGAGTGTTGGAAAAGCTCAACTCCTTACCCGAAGGAACTTTACCCGGGGGAGTAACGCCTTCCTTGGGACCCGACGCAACCGCTTTGGGGCAAATTTATTGGTACACACTGGAAGCAAGAGACCCTGCAACAGGAAAACCCACGGGAGGATGGGAGCCTCAAGAGTTGAGAACTGTTCAGGACTTTTATGTTAAATACTATCTAATGTCTGCAAAAGGCGTTTCCGAAGTGGCTTCTATCGGCGGATTTTTGAAGGAATATCAAATTGATTTAAAACCGGCAGCATTAAAAGCTTACAATGTAGGATTAGATGAGGTGATAAAAGCAGTAAAAAATGCCAATAAAGAAGTCGGGGGGCGAACCATAGAGCTAAACAAAGCCGAATATTTGGTAAGAGGGCTTGGTTATGTGAAATCCGTTAAAGATTTGGAAGAAAGCGTTATTAAGACGGTTAACGGCACACCCGTAAAAATCAAAGACGTGGCATTTGTTACCATGGGACC
>CAZLMS010000080.1:0-8257 GCA_964560645.1 uncultured Flavobacteriales bacterium
CTGCAAAAAAAACAAGCGATTTTTTGAATAGCGTAACAAAAAGCCCGAAATCAAATTCAAAGTTGAATTGGGTATTGATATCCGATATTTTTTTACGCTCCTCCATTATTTAGACAACAGTGTAATCAAGCCATAAATTGTTACTACAGAAGATAATAAAGTGATGACCGGAGTGATTTGATTAACCAATGCCGAAACCGGACGATACATCGGCTCTACATAAACCACATCGTTGTTTTGCAAAGGTATTTTGGCATATTTCAGTCCTTCCATGGTAGATAAATCTATCAGATATACTTGCGGCGAATCACTGTTAATATTTCTTATCAATTTGATTCTATGGGCTTTTCCTATATTATCAATACCTCCCGCCATTGCAATGGCTTCTATAAGTGTGGTATTGTTGTTTTGTAAGGTAATTACGGTTCCTTTGCCGTCTGAACCGGGAAAAACCATTACTCTCCTGTTAGTTACGTTAATTTGCACAAAGGGATTATTGTAAAATTCTTCATATTTCTCTTCCAAAAACAACTCAGCTTCTCTAATGGTTTTTCCTGCAATTTCCACACGACCCAATAACGGTAATTTCACTTTCCCGTCTTCTTCTATCCAATAGGAAAACATACTACCCATTTGACCAGAATTCCCCCCACCTTGCGAGACCATGTCTATAATCTTAAACCCGTCATTGGCATATAATCGAAAAGTGATTCTATCGAAAGGCGATATGCGATAACTTGCCAAAGCCGTATCGGAATATTGCTGAAAAGGATAATCCTTTTTTGACCTGAACATAATGCTGGGGTTAAGAACTTTACAAGAAGAAAGCAGCACCTGGGCAAGAATAAAAATTATTACAAACTTTTTCATTGACGTGAATTTAGAGCAAATGTAATAAATTCAGCTTAGAGAGAAGATGATAATAATTTAAAATAAAGTTCTTTCATATCGAGAACCAAACGCCGGTAAGTAAATTTCTCAAACACATGTGCCTGAGCTTGTCCGGACAATCTCTCTCTTTTTTGCTTGTTTTCCGTGAGTTCTTTCAAATGAGCGTAAAACAACGCCTCATCAGAAACATCACATAACAATGCCGAACGATTTTCCATAACTATATTTTCAATACCTCCTACCCGTGTAGTTACGATAGGCTTACCTGCTGCCTGAGCTTCAATCAAACTTACGGGAGTGCCTTCATTTAAAGATGTTAAACAAACAATATCCAATCCTGCATAAGCCCAATCTATATTTCTTATCCAGGAGGTAAATATAATTTTCTCCGAAAGTGATTTTTCCTGCACTATCTTTTTTAATCTTTCTTCCAATTCTCCTCCACCGATAATAAAAGCTTTAAACGGTTGTTCTGTAGTATTCGCCAATTTTTCTATCGCATTTATAAACATTGTATGGTTTTTTACGGGAACCAGCCGTCCCACTATTCCGATAGCTACCTCGTTTTCTTGAATTTGGTATTGTTCTCTGAAACTTTTGCGTTTTTCTCCGTAATTTTCTTTAAATCTCGACAAATCAAAACCCAAAGGAATTACTTCAAATTTATCTTCAGAAGCTATTTTATGGACTTGAGATAATTCCTTTTTTTGTAACTCCGAAATGGCAATTATTTTAGTGGATTTTCTTGCCAAATAACGTTCTATGTTTTTAAAAATCCATGTTTTTACAGGGTTGAAATACGAATGAAACACGTGTCCGTGAAAGGTATGCAACACTACCGGAACATTATTGTTAAATGCAGCTAATCGGCCTAATGCACCTGCTTTGGAGGCGTGTGTGTGAACAACATCCGGCTTGAAATTTTGAATAATTTCTGCAATTTTCCGATATGCTTTCCTGTCTTTAGAAAAATTGATTTCACGTTGCATTTCGGGAATTATTACCGGCTTAATTCCCAATGTATCTAAAATAAACTCCGAAGTATCTTCCGTTAAATCTTTCTGACCGCCAACCAACAGCGTATCAAAATCATCTTCCATAAACTTTGTAAGATAAGCTACATTATAGGTAGGTCCTCCTAAATTGAAGCGGTTGATAATTCGCAATACTTTCGGTTTTTTACTCATTTGTCAAATAATATTTTTTCCACCAATGTTGAAACACTATCAATGCCCATATCCGGGCTGCCGAATCTCCGGGATTGCTTGAATGTAATTGTTTTATTAACAACTGAACAGCTTGATAATTAAATATTCCTTGTTCTTCTATCATTTCTTTGGATAGATATTTATTCTGAATCACCTCTTTCAATTCATTTCTAAACCACTTAAGAAGAGGGACTTCAAATCCGTGTTTGGGGCGATCGTACAACTCCGAAGGCAGAATATCCTTGAAAGCATCTTGCAACAGCTTTTTTTTCATGAAAGAGTTAATCTTAAATTCATACGGCAAGCTAAATACGTATTCTACCAAATGATGGTCTAAAAAAGGAACGCGTACTTCCAAACTGTTTGCCATAGACATGGAATCTACTTTAAACAACATGTCATTTGGCAATACTAAATTCACGTCTGTAAGCAAGTATTCATTGAAATCCGTGCTGTTTTTCCGAATGTTTTTCAACCAAAATTCTTTTCGCTTTTTATATTCGTAAGCATCATCCGACAGGCGTTGCTGCTGCTCAAAAAAATGTTGTTTAAGTAAAAAATCCGCTTCTTCTTCGTCGGCAATAGAGGCCCAAAGCCAATATCTTTCTTTAGGCTTTAATTTTGCTCCTAATGCAAGCTTGTATAGTTTTCTAATAGCATTAGTTACCGTATTATTTCGTGATTTAGGTAATATTTTCAGTAAAGGATACAACCAATACAATCCCTTGGCTAACAAGCCCATATTTCTCAATTTATATTCGGCATGATGTTTATTATATCCCGAAAAAACCTCATCTGCCCCGTCTCCGCTTAAAGCTACTTTAATACCGGCTCCTTTAACCTTTTTACATAAAATATAAACCGCCAACGCCGAAGAATCTGCAAAAGGTTCGTCTATATAATCTAATGTTTCAAAAAGATTTTCTATAAGGTCTTGATTACTTACTTTAAAAACCGTATGATTGGTTTTAAACTTGTCGGCAACTATTTGAGCATAATGTGTTTCATCAAAATAAGGCTCATCGGAAAACCCTATGGAAAAAGTGTTTAAGTTTTTCACCTCTTGTGATGCCAGCGCAGTTATTACGGAAGAATCTATTCCGCCGCTCAAAAATGCTCCTAACGGCACATCTGTAACTAACCGCTGTTGCACAGATTGTCGAAGTAACTCTCTTACTTTTTTTTGAGCGTTTTCATAATTAGAACGGCTTACATTTACCAGCTTTCGCTCCGGAATTTGTAAAGTGTAATATTTTTCTGTTTTGCATTTGTTATTGTTTAAATCAATAACCACTTTTTCGCCCGGTAATATTTTTCTTATATTCTTTAAAACAGTGAAAGGAGCAGGTATGTAATTTAACTGTAAGTAGGTAAATAATGACACTCTGTCAATTGGTTTTCCGGTTAAAAAAGGTAAAAGTGCTTTTAATTCCGATGAAAATACAAAACGGTATTTGTCTTCATAAAAATAAAGCGGCTTAATTCCAAACCTGTCTCTTGCCAGCAAAACTTTATTTTGAGGTTTATCATAAAAAGCCAAGGAAAAAAAACCATTGATTTTCTCTATTGCACTATCTCCATGTTTGGTCAATAAATGAAAAAGCACTTCGGTATCTCCGGTAGATTTAAACTTTACTTCTGCCAGATTTTGGCGATATTTCTGAAAATTGTAAAATTCTCCGTTAAACACCAAAACGTGTTCAAAATTATCATCGGCAAACGGCTGATTGGCATTTTCCGAAGTATCTATAATGGATAATCGCGTGTGTCCAAACAGTATTTTATCATTTATTTGAATAAAATTCTGAAAATCAGGACCTCGCTGATACAATTCTTGCAGGGCTTGCCGAAATTTTTTACCCAATTCATCCGAAACAGGTTCTTGTTTTGAAATATATCCTAATATTCCGCACATAGATAAGTTACAAACTTATTATTTTTTCGGAAAATAAATAAGTTATGCTTCTTTTTGGGCTAAAAGAATTAACCTCGGAGAAGAGTCTTTATCGAAGTCGGTTAAATTGTAATCTCCGAATTGTTGAAAAATTTTTAATCCTACTTGCAGAAACATTTTATTGAAATCGTCTAATTGAAGAGCCTGCACTTTTTCGTGATAAGTGTAATATTTCTTATCGTCAACCACCTCAATATTTTTGTAAATAAACCCACCATCTATTTTTCGAGTGATATGAAAAATGATACCTTTCCTTTGTATTGTTTCTTTGGGAATTAAGTGTTTTTCTACGTAATGAAGATGTAAAAAATCCAGCACGAAAACGCCCGACGGATTCAATGCATTTACCACGTTTTGAAGCACTTTTAAATTGTCAGACGGTTCATTGAAATAGCCAAACGATGTGAAAAGATTTAAAATGTAATCGAACCCGCTTTCTGGAAAAGGCAAGCGCATGTCATGCACATAAAACCTTAACTTGGAATTTTCAAATTTTTTAGCATCTTGAATACTGTCGGCTGCAATATCAATTCCTACGGTTTCATATCCTTTGCTACTAATGTATTTGGAATGTCTCCCTTTTCCACATGCCAAATCAAGAAATTTTGCCGTATTTACAGGCTTTAGAAAAGCCAGCAAATTATCTATAAAATATTGAGCTTCTTCTTCGTTCCGATGGGAATATAATATATGATAATAAGGCGAATTAAACCATTCTTCAAACCAACTCATTAGTCTTGAAGTAATGCCGTTTCACTTTTAACCAATTTCATTTCGTCTATCAAATGTTTGGCTCCGGCAAATTTGTCGATAATAAACAACACATAACGAATATCTACCGCAATAGTTCTCTGAAGTTCAGGTTCAAAAGCAATATCACCGCTCATCGCTTCCCAGTTTCCGTCAAAGGCACAACCAATAAGTTCTCCTTTTGAATTGATTACGGGGCTTCCTGAATTTCCGCCGGTAATGTCCGTATTAGTTAAAAAGCAAACCCGAAGCGTTCCGTCTTTCTCGGCATATTGCCCGTAATCTTTTTTCTTATACAGTTCTTTTAATTTTTCCGGTACCACAAACTCGGGATTGGAAGGGTCTTCTTTTTCCATAATTCCCTCTATTGTGGTGTAATAATTATAATACACGGCATCTTTCGGATAATAGTCTTGAACGGTTCCGTAGGTTAAACGCAATGTGGAATTTGCATCGGGATAAAATTTCTTTGCAGTTTGCATTTCTCTTAATCCTCTTGTAAACAATCGCATGCCTTTATCTATTTTGGCATTGGCTGCCGAAAGTTGAGGGCGTATGGCTTTCATATAGTTAGAGAAAAACGAATTAAACAGATTAAACGCGGCATCTTTTTTTAGCGTTTTTGCATCCGGGTTATCTAAAAATGCCATTACTTTGTCTTGCTCATCTAAAATAGATTTAGCAAATAAGTATTCGGAAATTTTATTGAAATCACTTTTGTTTTTTTCTACCAATTTGCGGAAATATTCAGGTTGTTGTTCTTTAGGCAAATCGTTGTAATATAGCTCCAACATTGCAGCCGTTATTTTTTTATCGGTAGGAGCATTGTAATCTTTGTAAAAATTTTCGGCTCTTTTTTTCAAAGAAGCGGCTATAGCTTTTACTTTTTCATTGTTTTCCTCTTCCAAGGCACGTTGCAATTGCATAAACCCGTATGAAAATCTTAAAATTTCGGAACCAAAAACCGTTTCTCCCAAATACACTCGAGACAATATATAATTATCTGACTCTTTATATCCTTCTTCTATTAAAGACAAGGCATTTCCGTAAACTTTTTTTCGTTCCTCGTTTTCATTAACCCATTGAGTAAATATGTTCTCCAAATTTTTCTTTTTATCATACACCTTCAAGCGTTTCAATCCTTTAATCTGTCCTTTAAAATATTTGTAATAATTACTCACTTGAGCATATTTGGAAGCATATTGAATTCGCACGGCAGGATTGGCATCCATATCTTCCTTCATCAAAGCCAAGCGTTTATCTCTAATTTTAACAATTGCAGGTTGTCTTTTGGTTAATTCCTGTTGAACTCCATAAGAAGATAAATAACGGTCAGTGCTGCCGGGAAACCCCATAATCATTGCAAAATCCCCTTTTTCAACACCTTCAAGAGAAATAGGTAAAAAATGTTTAGGTTTCAACGGCACATTTTCTTGAGAAAATTCTGCAGGCTTCCCGTCGGGAGACATATATACTCTAAACAAAGAAAAATCACCCGTATGACGCGGCCACATCCAGTTATCAGTATCTCCACCAAACTTTCCTATCGAAGACGGCGGCGCTCCTACCAGTCTCACATCTTTAAATGTCTCGTAAACCAACAAATAAAAATCATTTCCGTGAAAAAAACTTTTCACCCGGGCGTTGTAATGTGTATCTTTCGTGGCAGCTTCTACCAAACTGTCGGAAAGTTGTTTAATTATCTTTTCTCTTTCATCAATGCTCATATCATCGGATAATTTTGCATTAATAACATCGCTTACATCTTCCATACGCACCAAAAATGAAGCTGTAAGCCCTGGAGCAACCAATTCTTCCGATTTGTCCTTTGCCCAAAAACCATCTGTTAAATAATCGTGTTCCAATGTGGAATTGTCTTGAATAACGCCAAAAGCACAATGATGGTTAGTAAGCATCAATCCTTGCGGAGAAATGATTTCACCCGTGCAAAAACCACCTAAAGAAACTATAGCATCTTTCAATGATGCATTATTGATATCGTAAATTTGTTCCGGTGACAATTTTACGCCCAACTTTTGCATATCGGGATGAACTAAATTTTTAATTTGAGTAGGCAACCACATTCCTTCATCTGCTAATAAACTTCCTCCGGTTAGCACAAAAACCAATAATAAAATTGCAATTCTCTTCATAACTGATTTTTTATTTTGCCCCAAAAATAGTGGAAAATGATTTTTTGTTAAAAAAATATTTTTTATTTTTGACAGACATTTATATATTTGCGGTTAAATTTAGATTTTTAAAGGACGAAATGAGTTTAGACATTTTTGATTTTTACGGTAAAATGGAAAAGCATAATATCCTCCTTTCTTTTAAAGGGGATATTACTTCCGAGTTACTTACGTCCGTTTTACAAATTATGGAATCAAAAATGGAAGACCTTGACGAACCTCCAAAAATCCGTAAAAAAGTTTACAATGTATTGGTAGAGTGTTTGCAAAATCTATACCATCACATGGACGAGGTCCCGGCGGTAAATGACACCGTAAAGCGTTCTGCCATATTCATGATAGGAAAAGATATAACCAACGGAGGATATACCATTATGACCGGAAATTATATCTATAAAGAAAATGTTCCGGGATTAAAAGAAAGAATAGACAAGGTAAACTCTCTCTCTAAAGAAGAATTGAAAGAATATTACAAGCAAGTATTAAACAATGGTATTATTTCCGATAAAGGAGGCGGAGGCTTAGGCATGATTGACATTGCCAGAAAATCAGGTGAAAAATTAGACTATAATTTTTTAAGTGTTGATGAAAAAACCTCTTTCTTTACATTGAAAATTAAAGTAAATCCTAAAATAAAAAAATCTGCTGTATGAATCAATATAAAGTAGACGCAACCCCGAAAACACCGGCTGTAGAATTAAATCCGGATGGTAAATTATATTTAAAAGGACGTTCAATCCCCGAAAATTCCGTGGGATTTTATGCGCCCATTTACGAATGGTTGGATGAATATGCTAAAAATCCTCAACCCAAAACAGAAGTTCATTTGGAATTGGAATATTTCAACACCAGCTCTTCCAAATGCATTCTTGATTTCTTTAAGCGACTTGAAGCCATGCACAATAGCGGAAACACCCAGGTATTGGTAAAATGGCATTACGAAGAAGACGATGAAGATATGCTCGAAGCCGGTGAAGATTATCAGGCAATTATTTCCGTTCCGTTTGAAATGATTGAAATGGAAGAAGAGGATTAAAAACTAAAGTAACTCAAAATCATATTAAGCCCCTTTTCCGGGGCTTTTTTTGTATCTTGCAGCACAATAAAAAGCCGGTTTAAATAGACATAAATAAAAAATTATTACTTTTACTCTTGATATGTTTTAAAATTATAAAACATGAGAAAAATTTCTCTTCTTATCATTTTACTACCCAAACTCTTAATATCTCAAGATTTTATTGATGTTTGGAAGAATATTGATG
>CAZLMS010000081.1:0-8116 GCA_964560645.1 uncultured Flavobacteriales bacterium
GTAGCATGTTTTGCGATTTCTTCATCGCTTAGCTCAATGGATTTTACTAATTCGATAAAGCCGTCATACCCCGGACCTAAATCCATGTTACGGGCTAAATCTTTTGCGGTTTTGATTTTAGGAATCATAAGCAAAAATTTAGGCTAAGATAAACCGGAACTTATAACTAAGTGATGATAAATATCATTGAGCAGCAGAGATATTAGTCAATGATTTTTTTTAATGTCAATAAAATTATTTTTATATCCTTCCAAAATCCTTTTTCGTGGATGTATTTTAAGTTCAATGCTATTTTTTGAGGCATTATTTCTTTGATGTATGTCTCTTCGGGATTGTTGCTTTGCCCCAAAATTTCGTTTTCATTGATATACTCAATAGACGCATAGTCGGTAATGCCGGGCTTCACTTTTAATATTTGCCTTTGTTCATCGGTATATAATTCCACATATTTAGGTACTTCGGGACGAGGGCCTACAAAACTCATGTCTCCCTTCAGTACATTAAAAAGTTGAGGTAATTCATCCAATTTATATTTTCTAAGAAAATATCCTACTCGTGTAATGCGACTGTCTTTTCCACCCACGGTAAGTTGTCCGGATTTTTCGGAATCGGGTTTCATGGTACGAAACTTCAAAATATAAAAAGGCTTACCATTTTTGCCGATGCGTTTTTGCCTAAATATAACGCCTCCTTTTGAGTCTAACATGATGAGTAGAGTAATAACAAGCATCAACGGAGATAAGAGAATAATTCCGATAAGCGAGAATACAATATCAAACAATCGCTTAAGCATTTTGCAAAACACTTTCTATCGATTCCATTACGGCGTGTATTACGCGTTGTACCTGCTCATCTGTTAAATCATAATATACAGGCAGGCTGATTACTCTTGAAAAATTATCGTATGCCACGGGATAATTATTGATGTCATAACCTGCATTTTTGTATGCCGAGAGGAGTGGAAGGGGTTTAAAATGCACATTTACAGACACGTTGCGTTCAAAAATTTCATCGATAATGCGATTTCTTTCTTGCTCCGAAATGTTGTTAATTCTCAATAAAAACAAGTGAAAAGAAGAGATTTTTTCGGGCGTGATAAAAGGCGGGAGTTCTACCCGGGAATAATTAGAAAATGCAGCTTGATATTGTAAAAAAATTTCTTTTCGTCGCTGAAGCATTTTGGGATATTCAGGCAGTTGTGCCAATCCGATGGAGGCTTGAATATCGGTCATATTTGCTTTGTATCCGGGAAAAATAATATCATATTCCCAATTGCTGCCTTGGGTTTTTGCCAATGCATCTTTGGTTTGTCCGTGGAGGGACATTATGTTAAGATATTTATAAACATCTTCGGCATCAAAAGGTTCGGGCAGGTTGATGCAAACTGCTCCGCCTTCGGCAGTGGGAAGGTTTTTTACGGCATGGAAAGAGAAAACGGCAATATCGGAAAACGTTGCGGCTTTTTTATTTTGATATTCTGCTCCGAAAGAATGTGCAGCATCTGCCATTAACAAAATTCTGCCCAGTTTTTTTTGGTTTTCATGTGTGGGTGTAAACAAATGTTTTTTTTGTTCAATAATTTCTCTTATTTGCTGATAGTCACACGGAAAACCTGCAATATCTACCGGAATAATTACTTTTGTTTTGTTTGTAATTGCTTCCTCAATTTTTTGCGGGTCAATGTTAAAATCTTTTCCTGTGTCCACCATTACGGGAGTAGCACCGCAATGCATCACCACGTTAGCAGTAGCGGAATACGTATAGGCGGGAATGATAACCTCATCTCCTTCTTTTACCCCGAACCACCGTAAAATTAGTTCCAAACCGGCGGTAGCAGAGTTTAAACAAATGGCTCGAGGAACCTGTGAATATTCCGCTATTTTCTTTTCAAACAGTTTGGTTTTCGGTCCGGTAGTCCACCAGCCGGAGCGCAAGGTGTCTGTTACCTCATTAATAATGGCTTCTGAAACATGCGGCGGACTAAACGGTATGTTTTTTTTGTTGGTCATGGCTTACATAAATATTGTTGGCAAATATGGCAATAAAAAACGCATAAAACATCGCTCCTGCCTGACGTTCCAAAACAGATTCCGTTGTCATAAATGCAAGCACTACTATAAGAAACATTACGGCAGTAAAATTTTTTCGGGTTATTTGTTCTTTGAGAAAGAATATCCAATGCATAAGCATAAGCATCATGCCTACAATTCCGTTGGCTACAAGTATTTGCAAAAATTGATTATGTGTATTATAATGCCTTTTAACAGCTTGTGGTATGTTGTCTTTTTCAAATTGTTGTTGCAATTGTGCTTTTACATCGCCGGAAGTAGTTCCCGGAATAGGGTTTTGAAGAAACACTTTGGCAGAGCTTTGCCATACCCGGTAACGAATATTTTGTTTTAAATTAAGCAGATTGGAAACAGACAACCTGTTGCTGATTTTGTTTTGTTGTATCAAATACCAGCTTCCTCCTGTCATAAGTATTGTTATTATTACGGATAAAACTACTTGTTTTCTCTTTAACACGGATTTTATCATAAGAAAACCGATAAGTAAAGGTGTAATTACCACCGCAGTTCTGGAAGACAGCAGCAAAATTGCACCGGCAAAAACTATCAACACATTAATCATTAGCCATTTAACAAAGAAAGAATTTTTATTTACCAGTTCATCCCATACAAAAATTATTGCCAATAATAAGTACATGGAAAAATATCCCGGATGCATAAAGTAAGAGAATTTGGTATAGAAGAAATAGTCGGTGGTTTTTTGAAAAAACCAATATGCCAAGGCATTGGAAAAACAAATAAGAACAGCGATTACATTTCCGGCAATAAAAGCATATTTCAATTTTTTTAGGTCAATTGAGATGATTGAAAAAAGTACGGGAAATAGAACAAAAGGAATTTTTATTCTTAGGTCGGTGAATAAAGCCGGATGATTGGAAGTAAAAAAAATCCCTATAAACACCCATAAATAATAAGCTACAAGCCATTTTAATGAGTGCGGAAATTTGACGGGAAACTTTTTTTGTTTAATAATCTTTGCTCCGGCTGTTACAACCATGGTAACGGTTAAGTAACTGCTCATCAAAGGAAACAAGGGTAAAGAGAATGCTAAAGCATAAACTAAAAAAGAAGAAACATTTGAAACTTGAAGTCGCTTGAAATTCACATTGTAAAATTACGAATATCTATAAATGGAGATTGTGTCCCATTTTTTCTTTTTTAGTTTTTAAATATTTGGCGTTATGTTTATTGGCTTTTATTTCAATCGGGACATTTTCTACAATTTCCAGCCCGTAGCCGATAAGTCCTGTGCGTTTTTTGGGGTTATTGGTCATTAAACGGATTTTTCTCACGCCTAAATCGCGTAATATTTGTGCACCCACGCCGTAATCTCTTTCATCCATTTTAAATCCCAATTTTAAATTGGCTTCTACCGTATCCAACCCCTCTTCTTGTAATTTGTATGCTTTTAGCTTGTTTGCCAACCCTATTCCGCGACCCTCTTGTTGCATGTAAACAACAACGCCTTTTCCTTCTTTTTCAATCATTTCCATTGCTCTGTGCAATTGTGGTCCGCAATCGCATCGGCAAGAACCGAAAATATCTCCCGTAACACAGGAGGAATGCACTCTAACCAAGACAGGCTCGTTTTCTTCCCATTGTCCTTTGGTTAATGCTAAATGTTCTTCGCCGGTAGTTTTTTGTTTGTAATAAGTCAATTTAAAATCGCCGTATTCGGTAGGCAAATGAACGGTTTCCCCTCTTTCTATAAGCGTTTCGTTTTTAATCCGATAAGCTATTAAATCTTCGATAGAAATAATTTTCAAATTGAATTTCTCGGCAATTTTTATTAAATCGGGCAAACGTGCCATAGTGCCGTCCTCATTCATTATCTCTACAATAACACCGGCAGGTTCAAACCCGGCCAATCTTGCCAAATCTATTGCTGCTTCGGTGTGTCCTGCTCGCCTCAAAACACCACCTTCTCTTGCCATGAGCGGAAAAATATGTCCGGGACGTGCTAAATCTTCAGGTTTGGTTTCAGGATTTATAAGCGCCTGAATGGTTTTAGCCCGGTCTGAAGCAGAAATCCCCGTAGTGCATCCGTGTCCGATTAAATCTACCGAAATGGTAAAAGGCGTTTCGTGAAGCGCCGTGTTTTGAGGAACCATCAATTCTAATCCCAATTCTTTGCAACGGCTTTCTATCAAAGGAGCACAAATTAAGCCTCTGCCATGGGTTGCCATGAAGTTAATAACTTCCGGAGTGGCATTTCTTGCGGCAGTTACAAAATCGCCTTCATTTTCGCGGTCTTCGTCATCTACTACGATTACTACTTTGCCTTGCTTAATGTCTTCTATGGCTTCTTCTATGGTATTAAGTTTAATGTCAGACATGATTAGGAATAGTTTTTTGCAAAGATACGATTATTCAAAGGCGGCTTTTGTGAAGAATTGTTATTTGAGGTTTGATTTGATTTCCAATAGAAATGATTTGACCTTTTCCAGGGTTTTAACCATTTCTATGTTGTTGATGGTGTCGTTTTTATTTTCCTTCAATTTTTTCTTGGCACCGTCGAGGGTGAAGCCGCGTTCTTTTACTAAATGATAAATAATGTAGAAATTATTCACGTCTTCTTTGGTAAATAAACGGTTGCCTTTTTTGTTTTTTTTGGGCTTGATAATATCGAATTCTTTTTCCCAATATCGAATTAAAGAAGTGTTTACATTAAACATATCAGCAACTTCGCCGATGGTATAATAGAGTTTTTCGTCAGATAATTGGTTTAAAGGCATGCGCATGATTTTACGCAATAAAATTAAGAATTTTAATCAAACGATTGATTGGCTGCAGAAGAAATTTGCAGCATTTTGTCATACTCTTCGGGAGTAAGGTCGTTGAAATAGTAATATGCCGGATTTACGTGTTTACCGTTTTTTAAAACTTCGTAATGCAAATGGGGTGCGGTAGAAGTTCCGGTGTTTCCCACTTCGCCTATCAAGTCGCCTCTGTGAACTTTCTGTCCTTCTTTTACTAAATATTTATTCAAGTGGGCATATATTGTTTTATAGCCGTATCCGTGATTGATAACAACGTGGGTGCCGTATCCGGTGCGATTTTTTGCCACTTTTTCAACAATTCCGTTTCCTGTAGCATAAACCTTGGTCCCTACCGGTGCGGAAAAATCCATGCCTTTATGAAATTTACGCGTTTTGTATATAGGATGAATACGATATCCGAAGCCCGAAGCCATTCTTTTTAAATTTTTGTTGGAAACAGGTTGGATAGCCGGAATGGAAGAAAGCATGTTTTCTTTTTCTTTAGCCATTTGATATATTTCATCAAAAGATTTTGATTGGATATAAATTTGCTTTTCGAGCATATCCACTTTTTTTGCTGTTTCAATTACCAAGTCTGAATTGCTTAATTTTTCCAACTCTTTATATTTATTAGCACCTCCAAATCCTGCTTTTCTAATGTTTGCCGGAATGGGTTCCGCTTCAAATATCACTCTGTAAATATTATCATCGCGTTCTTGAATGTCCGCCAGAATTTTATTTAAGTTTTCTATTCTTTTATTTAAAAGTTCGTATTGAAGCAACAATTCTTCCTTTTCTCTTTTTAGTTTTTTTTCTTTAGGCGAATCAAAAAACGTGTAGGAAATAAATAGAAATATAATGGCAAAAAACAATCCTGTAAATATGTAAGCTACAGTTTTTAACAACCGTTCTTTCCAGGTGGTTTCAATCTTTTCGTAAGAAAGCGTTTGCGGATTGTATCTGTATTTTGCTTCGCTCACTGCTTTGTTTTTTGGGGCTGCAAAGTTAAGGAAATAAACTAAATTTGCAAAAATCGAAATTTATTATGGAATTTAGCACATCCCAAATCCGAAAACTGTTTATTGAATATTTTGAAAATAAATCGCATAAATTTATCCCCTCGGCACCGGTGGTGTTAAAAAATGACCCTACTTTAATGTTTACCAATGCCGGAATGAATCAATTTAAAGACTTCTTTTTAGGACATCGCCAAGCAAAATATACCAGAGTTGTAAACAGTCAAAAGTGTTTGAGAGTAAGCGGAAAACATAACGACTTGGAGGAGGTCGGTATTGATGGCTACCACCACACGTTTTTCGAAATGCTGGGAAATTGGTCTTTTGGCGATTACTTTAAAGCCGAGGCTATAGAGTGGGCGTGGGATTTGTTAACCAACAAATATAAAATTGACAAAGATCGCCTTTACGTTACCGTTTTTGGCGGAGACACGGCAGACGGCTTGGAAAAAGATACCGAAGCTGCCAAAATTTGGGAAAAATTTATTTCTCCCGACAGAATCCTTTTTTTCGGTAAAAAAGATAATTTTTGGGAAATGGGTGATGTGGGACCTTGCGGACCATGCTCGGAAATACACATTGATTTGCGCTCCGATGACGAACGAAAAAAAATAGATGGAAAAACATTAGTAAATGCCGACCACGAGGAAGTGATAGAACTCTGGAACTTGGTATTTATTCAATACAATCGAAAACAAGACGGCACACTCGAAGAACTTCCTTCCAAACATATAGATACCGGCATGGGACTTGAGCGGTTGGCAAGAGTACTGCAAAACAAAAAATCCAATTACGAAATAGATATTTTCAGCGCAATTATCGGAACTATAGAGCAGTTTTGCCATGTAAAATACAGAGAAAATCCTCAAACCGACATTGCTTTCCGGGTAGTAGCCGACCACTTGCGTGCCGTATCTTTTGCTATTGCAGACGGGCAACTACCGTCTAATACCGGAGCCGGATATGTAATTCGCCGTATTCTGCGTCGTGCCATTCGATACGGATACAGTTATTTAAACATCAAGGAGCCTTTTATCCATCGTTTGGTAAAGGTCTTGGTTAAAGAAATGGGAAATCACTATACAGAGCTTTCCAAGCAACAATCGTTTATAGAAAAAGTTATTCTCGAAGAAGAACAAGCTTTTTTACGCACATTGGAGAAAGGGCTTGAGCGTTTTGAAAACTATATCACAAAAAACCAAACTAAAATTATAGACGGAGACTTTGCTTTTGAATTATACGATACTTACGGTTTCCCGATAGATTTAACCAACCTTTTGGCAGAAGAAAAAGGCTTGAAAATTGATATGGCAGGCTTTGAAGAAAATCTCTTACAACAAAAAAATCGTTCGAGAGCAGCAACCGAAATGTCGACGGGAGATTGGGTGGTTTTGGAAATAGATGACCAAGAAGAGTTTATCGGCTATGATCATACAGAAGCAAAAGTAAAGATTATCAAATACCGCAAAATTAAATTGAAGGGGAAAGAGTATTTCCAATTGGTTTTTAATATAACTCCTTTTTATGCCGAAAGTGGAGGGCAGGTGGGAGACACCGGCTATATTGAAGATTCGGAAGGAAATAAAACATATATTATCGATACTAAAAAAGAAAATGATTTAATCGTACACTTTACCAAAGAACTTCCGGTCAGTTTGAATGACACGTTTAAGGCTGTTGTAGATGTAGCAAAAAGAAAAAACACGGAAAAAAATCATTCGGCAACCCATTTGTTGCATTATGCCTTGAGAAAAGTTTTGGGTACTCATGTGGAACAACGAGGTTCTTTGGTAGCTCCAGAGTATTTAAGGTTCGATTTTTCACACTTTGAAAAAGTTAGTGCTGAACAACTCCAAGAAGTAGAGTTGTTGGTAAACAAAATGATTGCCGCTGATATTCATTTGGAAGAAAAACGAAATATCCCTATTGCCGAAGCAAAAGAAATGGGAGCGATGGCATTGTTTGGAGAAAAATACGGAGATGTGGTTCGAGTAATAAAATTTGGAGAATCCGTAGAGCTTTGCGGAGGAACACATGTAAAAACCACAGCAAATATCGGATGGTTTAAAATTGTATCGGAAAGCTCTATCGCCTCGGGCATAAGAAGAATAGAAGCTGTAACGGGCGAATACGCTTACAACTTTATTCAAGGTCAGTTGGATGAACTTCGGCAAATTAAAGAATTGCTCAAAAACCCTAAGGATGTGGCGCAATCTGTTAAAAAAGTGCTGCACTCATTGGCACATACCGAAAAAGAGTTGGAAAAGGCTCA
>CAZLMS010000082.1:0-7217 GCA_964560645.1 uncultured Flavobacteriales bacterium
CCTATATCCTCTGAAAAAAAAGAATACTACTTTGCTCCCCCTAACTTCAATATGATTAGTGAATATCTTTCCGATATAGACTAAGACAAAAAACTTTACTTTTTTCTCAACAAATAGAAGAAAAGATCAAAGAATTATATTCTACCTCAACCTGATAACTTGTTCCGGAGTTGGTTCCCAGCCGGGCAGTTTACCATTATAGCGATACAGTTTTTTCAACTTTACGCCAAATTTTTGAGAAATATCATGCAACGATTCTCCTTGCTGAACTCTGTATTCTGCCACCTTCGCCTTGTTTCGTTTCGGTTGAAGATAAATAATTTCTCCGCCTTTTAACAAATCCCCTTTGTCATAATCATTATACTTCAAAATTTGCCATACTCCCATTTCATGCCGTTTGGCTATTTTATAAAATGTATCTCCTTTTCTGGCAATGGTGTATTTAATATTATTCTCATGCACTTTTACCATTGGTTTGGCATCGCGCTCGGAAGTTTTTGTAACCGGTTCAGAAGTTTTTTGTTTTGAAGCATCCACTGAAAGTTTGGGCATGTGTTTTACCTTGTCATATTTGTGCAACTCATATCTTTCAATCATAGAAATTAACAAATCGGCATATTTCGGATTGGTAGCATACCCGGCTTTTTTCAATCCTTTTGCCCATGCTTTGTAATCGGTGTGATGATATTCAAACAAAAAAGCATAACGGCTGCGCGTTTTTAAAAATTCCGAATGGTCTTTAAACGATTGATAAACCGTATAATACTTTCTGAAGCATTCGTTTTTTTCATCATCATCTTGAATAAAAACAGGTCCCTCCCATGTGTTATGACATTTTATTCCGAAATGATTATTGGCATATCTCGCTAACGGGCTGTTTCCAAAATCACTTTCCAACATCCCTTGAGCCAAAGTGATACTCGCCGGAATTCCATTAAGCAACATCTCTTTAATCGCCTCATCTTTATACATGGCTATATACTCATGCGGAGTAATTCTTCGCTCTGCCGGCTGACTGAAACCAACCGCAAAAAAGCATATCCAACCTGTCAAAATAAAGCCGATTTTCTTCATAAACATATTTCTCAATACGGTAAGCACCCAAAAATACGATGCTCCACAAAAAAAGTTTTTCTTTTTTGATGAAAGTATTAACGAAATCTTGTTAAAAGGTCTCTATCAATACTGACCGGTAGATAGTAAAACCAATGTACAAGCCTCTTCGGTAATAATCCCTTTTTCTTCCAACATTTTCTTTAATTCCGGATTATATGTACCCGGGTTAAATATTACCCTGCGGGGATTTAATGCTAATATATAATCATAATAAACGGGCTGATTTTTAGGGCCTACATAAAGCGTAACCGTATCAATATCTTTAAAAAGAATATGTTCTTTATGAATCGGGTGTCCTTGAATATTACCCTCCCTTAAACCGACCAATTCTATCGGATAGCCGTGTTCCAACAACATTCTTGCCGCTATATTTGAATACCGTGAAGGATTTTCGCTGGCACCTATTATCAATGTTTTCTTTTTTCCTTTCATAATCTTCAAAAATACAAAACAAACCAAAAGTTCTTATCTTTGTTATGAAATGAGACGATTTATATGCATATTACTCCCTCTTTTCTATAGTCTTTGCAGCATTTCTCAAGAAGCAGAGTTTGACGACACACAATTATTTTACAGAAGAGAAATTGCAGGCGGCATTTTATTTCACACTTCCGGTTGGGGATTGAATTTTCGCTACACCAAACGAATAGACGGGTTTAGAAGATGGATTTTTACAGCCGACTTTATGACTCAAAAACATCCTAAAGAAGTAAAAATAGACAGCCCTTTGAAAAGTTACAAAAGCTATGTGTTGGGAAAAATCAATTATTTTGATTACCTCCATCCGGCTATAGGAAGAGAAAAAATAATGTTTAAAAAAGAATTGAAAAACGGCGTGCAAATTAGCCGTCATTGGGTTATAGGTCCTTCTCTTGGCATAAAAAAACCGGTTTATCTCATCGTTGGCTATCCTAACATTAACGACGCCCAAAGCAGGGAATATATAGAACCCTATGACCCTCAAAAACATACTCAAGACAAAATCTATGGAAGAGCATCTTATTTATTCGGCTTAAGAGACTTAACCATTGTGTTGGGACTTCATGCCAAATTCGGGCTTACCTTTGAATATGCCCCGTTAGACGAAATGATACGAAGTATTGAAACCGGAATTTCCATAGATGCTTTCCCTAAGCCTGTGGAAATGATGGCTTTTACGGAAAACAAGCAAATTTTCTTGAACTATTATTTAACCTTTAATATCGGTAAAAAATACATAGAATAAAATGCCTGAAATTGCCGAAAAACACTTTAAAAAACCTAAATGGTTAAGAGTAAAACTTCCTACCGGAAAAGAATACTTGGAAGTTCGAAAAATTGTAGATACACACAAGCTTCATACTATTTGTGAAAGCGGAAATTGTCCGAATATGGGAGAGTGCTGGGGAGCCGGCACCGCTACTTTTATGATATTAGGTAACATTTGCACTCGTTCCTGCGGATTTTGTGCCGTAGCAACCGGACGCCCGCTGCCCGTCGATTTAAAAGAACCCGAACGCGTAGCTCGCTCCGTAAAATTAATGAAAGTAAAACATTGCGTAATCACTTCGGTAGACCGCGATGATTTACCCGACGGAGGTTCTATTATTTGGGCTGAAACCGTAAAAAAAATACGCGAAATAAGCCCCGGAACCACAATGGAAACACTTATCCCCGATTTTGCCGGAAAATGGGAAAACCTGCAACGTATTATTGATGTAGCACCCGATATTGTTTCGCATAACTTGGAAACCGTTCGTCGCCTTACCAAGCAAGTGCGCATTCAAGCCAAATACGATAGAAGTTTAGAGGTTTTGCGACGACTCAAAAAAGCCGGATTAAAAACCAAAAGCGGAATTATGGTTGGTTTAGGAGAAACAGAGCAAGAAGTAATTGAAACAATGGAAGATTTGCGAATGGTTGGAGTGGATGTTATGACAATAGGACAATACCTGCAACCAACCAAAAAACATCTTCCCGTAGTGGAGTTTATTCACCCTGACAAGTTTAAACAATACAAAGAAATAGGACTTAAAATGGGATTTAAATATGTGGAAAGCGGTCCGTTAGTTCGTTCCTCTTATCATGCAGAAAAGCATATCTTCTAAAACTCCTTAATCCCAGCAAAAAATCTTGAAATAATCATGGAATGAAGTCGGGGCGGCAGGATTCGAACCTGCGACCTCCTGCTCCCAAAGCAGGCGCGATAACCGGGCTACGCTACGCCCCGAAAAGGACTGGCAAATGTATAAAATATTTTGATTTAACCTCTACTTTTTATATTCCTGTTAAATTCATTTAATTTTTACCTTTATCGCCTGCAACTAAAGTAATTTAAAATGGCTGTAAAACCTGCTATACCCAAGGGAACAAGAGATTTTTTACCCGCACAAGCTGCTAAAAGACAATATATTTTCGACACTCTGAAAAAACATTTCGAAAGTTACGGATATAAACCTATCGAAACCCCGGCTATGGAACTACTGCAAACCCTTACCGGAAAATACGGAGAAGAAGGCGATAAACTAATCTTTAAAATATTAAATTCCGGCGATTTTCTTAGCAAAATACCTCCCGAAACACTTTCTACCATTTCCAGCAACGAACTTTCTTTTCGAATATGCGAAAAAGCCCTTCGCTATGATTTAACCGTGCCTTTTGCGCGCTTTGTGGTACAACACCGCAACGACATTATGCTTCCTTTCAAACGTTATCAAATTCAACCCGTTTGGCGAGCCGACAGACCTCAAAAGGGAAGATACAGAGAATTTTACCAGTGTGATATTGACAGCATCGGAAGCAATAGCCTCCTAAATGAAGCAGAGCTTATTGCTATTATGAATAACGTGTTCCAAGACCTTCAAATCCCTGTTACCATACGTATTAACAACCGGAAAATACTAAGCGGAATTTGTGAAACCGCAGGTGTTTCCGAACATTTTAAATCTATTACAATTGCTATTGACAAGCTTGATAAAATCGGTATTGAAAAAGTAAAAGAGGAAATTATATCACTTGGTATAGATACTCATGCAACCGATTTTATTCTTCAATTTTTTGAAGAAAATGCTGACAATAAAGCTAAAATTCAGTTAGTTAAAGAAAAATTAAAAGGAGAAACTGCCGAAAAAGGAATTGCCGAATTAACGGAAATCATGGAATTTTGCGAAACTCAACAGATAGACAACGTGAAAATAGATTTTACATTAGCCAGAGGATTAGATTATTACACAGGCGCTATTTTTGAAGTTACCACACCTCTTTTCAATTCGAGTATATGCGGAGGCGGACGCTACGACGACTTAACCGGAATTTTCGGTTGGGAAGGAATAAGCGGTGTGGGGGTGTCTTTCGGTGCCGACAGAATTTACGACGTGATGGAAGAAAATAATTTGTTTCCCGAAAACGCCGAAAAAAACACATTGGTATTGTGGATTAACTTCGGAAAAGAGGAAGTAAGTTACATTTTCCCTATAGCTCAAAAATTGAGAAACGAAGGCATTATTACCGAAGTTTATCCGGATAATGTCAAACTCAAAAAACAGCTCAAATATGCCGATACCAATCGTATTCAATGGGTTGCCATGTGTGGTTCGGAAGAGATGAAAAACGAAACCGTAACATTCAAAAATTTAAAAACCGGCACACAGCATACTGTTAAAATTTCCGAATCTGTAGAATTTATCAAATCCCAAAAATAATGAGCCGCATCATCACTCTCGAAAACAAACATTACAGTATTGAAGAAGTTTGCGAAATTGCTCTAACCGATACTCAAATACAGCTTTCCGAAGAATTAAAAACCAACATTCAACGCGGATATGATTTTCTGCATAACTATCTGGCTAAAAACAAGCGAAGTATATACGGCATCAATACCGGGTTTGGAGCGCTTTGCAACACCAAAATATCCGACAATCAACTATCTCAACTTCAAGAAAACCTGGTGTTGTCTCACGCCTGCGGTACCGGTAACATCGTTCCCCAAGAAATAGCCAGACTGATGCTTTTGTTAAAAATTCTGGGATTATCGAAAGGAAAATCCGGTGTAGCTTTATCTACAGTAGAAAGGCTGGTTTTTTTCTTCAATCACAATATCATCCCTGTCATATACGAACAAGGCTCTTTAGGCGCTTCCGGCGATTTGGCTCCGCTTGCCCATTTATCTCTTCCCTTGATTGGAAAAGGAAAAGTATGGTATAACAATCAAATAACAGATGCAGAAAAAGTATTGTCGGCCCATCAACTCTCTCCTCTAAAACTTCAAGCTAAAGAAGGCTTGGCTTTGCTCAACGGCACTCAATTTATGAGTGCTTATGCCTCTTACATTTTGTATTACGCTTTGAGATATGCCCAAGTAGCCGATAAAATAGCTGCATTATCCTTAGATGCCTTTTTTGGAAAAACCGAGCCTTTTCATCCGGCGGTACACCAAGCTCGACCTCATAAAGGACAGATAGAAACCGCTCAAAATATACTCAGCTATTTGGACGGAAGCGAAATAACTCAAAAGCCCAAAGAACACGTGCAAGACCCGTATAGTTTCCGTTGCATTCCTCAAGTACACGGAGCTTCAAAAGATGCAATCAATTATTGCAAAAGCATAGTCGAAACAGAAATTAACTCGGTAACAGACAATCCTACCGTTCTTCCTGATGAAGAATGTATTATTTCAGCAGGAAATTTTCACGGGCAGCCTCTTGCTTTGAGCTTAGACTTTTTAGCCGTTGCTCTGGCTGAATTGGCTTCCATATCGGAAAGAAGAACCTATAAATTGATTTCCGGCACACGTGATTTGCCTGCTTTTTTAGTAGCCAATCCGGGGCTAAACAGCGGTTTTATGATTGCTCAATATACAGCCGCTTCCATCGTAAGCCAAAACAAACAACTTTGTACCCCTGCCTCTGTGGACACTATTGACTCTTCAAACGGGCAAGAAGACCATGTAAGCATGGGGGCTAATGCCGCTACAAAAACTCTAAAAGTTTTAAACAATTTGGAATCGGTATTGGCAATTGAATTATTACATGCCGCCCAAGCGCTGGAGTTCCGGAGACCTTTGAAAACATCCGAAACATTGGAACGTTTGGTTGCCGACTATCGAAAATTTGTTCCTTTTATTGAAAACGATACCTTTATGCATCCTTACATTGAACAATCCAAAAAATTTATCAGAAACCTTTATTAACCCTATCTTTAAAGAAGTCTTGAAAAATTAAAAAAATCTGCCGGATAATAAAGCTATATCGTCGGCATAAGGTTCAGTTTGCTTAAAATCATTAAGATATTCGATAAGTTTTTCGTTAAGTTTGTCAGCCGGTAAATGATAATGGTTTTGTAAAAACTCCGAAAGACGCTGTTCTCCAAACTGTTCTTCTTCCGGATTTACGGTTTCTGTAACACCGTCTGTATAACAAACAATCGTACTGTTTTCAGCAACATGCACCATTCCTGTTTCTATTTGTGGTATATGTTCCAGCATTCCTATTCCAATGCTGCCTTTTGACAGAGCTTCCACCTTATTGCGATTATACAACAAAGGATGCGGATGTGCTGCATTTACATATTCCAACGTGCGTTTTTTAATGTGATATTTTGCAATGAAAAAAGTGATAAACCGCTCGCCTTTAGCGTTTTGATTAACTATATCATTCAATTCTTTGATGAGGAATTTTAAATCGGAGTTGCTTTTTATCAAGACTCTCAAAGAGGCTTGAAAATTAGACATTAACAATCCTGCCGGCACTCCTTTTCCGGAAACATCGGCTATGCAAAATGCAAATTCTTCATCAGACAAAGGAATAAAATCATAATAATCTCCCCCTACCTGCTGATGCGGTAAATATAATGCCGAAAACTGATACCGAACGGTGTTGGGAAATTCTTTGGGTAGTAAAAACTCTTGCATCTCCCGTGCCAACTCCAGTTCTTTATTAAGTCGCTCTTGTTTAATGGTTTCTTTTGCCAATCTTTTATTCTCGATAGCTACGGTAATAATATTGGTAAGCGTTTGGATAAAATTTAAGTTTTTAATAATCGGACTGATTTTCAAAGCGTTTTCATCCAAATCACCTAACAACAAATACGCTAATGGAAGCGACTTATGATATACGGGAATAACT
>CAZLMS010000082.1:7227-8065 GCA_964560645.1 uncultured Flavobacteriales bacterium
ACTCCCCAGTGCTTCATTGGAAGAAGATTCTATAACCGTTATGGATTTTATATGCGAAAGATTTTGTATTACATCAAATTCTTTGATTTTACCTTTGTAACCGTATTTCAAAACACATTCCCAATGTTCGGAATTATTTAAAAAAAGTAAAATTCTCCCTATCCCTAATTGATTGGTTAGGATATATTTGAATATATCAAAAAGTTTAGGTGCTTTTACATTATTGTTAATAGCATTGGTGATTTCAAGTAGCGTGTTGAGTTTAAACTCTTTAAGGCGAAGTTTTTCTATGTTTTTAGGTATGTTTTCCGTCATTTACAGTTGTTGAATCACTGAGGGTAATTTTCGCAACGCGGCGAGTTCTTTCATTTTTACACGAGCTTCCGAAGCGGGACTTCCAAAATATACCACACCCCCTTTCAACGACTTATCTACTCCGGATTGTGCCAATACCACAGCACCTTTCCCTATCGTAATACCGCTGGTAATTCCTACTTGTCCCCACAACGTTACCTCATCTTCTATAACCACCGCACCGGAAATACCCACCTGAGCTGCAAATAAGCAATTTTTTCCTATCCGGGTATCGTGTCCGATATGCACATGGTTGTCTATCTTGGTTCCGCTACCGATTACCGTATCTCCCGTTACACCTTTGTCAATGGTACAATTAGCCCCAATTTCCACATCATTTTCAATTATCACTCTGCCGCATGAATAAAGTTTATAATATTTTCCTTGGCGTTTTTGATAATAAAATGCATCCGCTCCAACTGTAGTGTTTGCATGAATAATCACATTATCTCCCAACACGGTATTCGGATAAAGTTTTACTCCC
>CAZLMS010000083.1:0-7959 GCA_964560645.1 uncultured Flavobacteriales bacterium
CTACAGAACCATGGAAATATTTTGGTGGGTAATGACTGTCATTACTGCAATATTTTCCATATACGCCATTCAAAAAACAGGATTTGAAGACGGCGCATTATACTTATTTATGCCCGCAGCATGTACAGCAATGGCTTATCTCAGAAGATTTATGAGAAAGAAAATTGAAAGAAATCAAGATCAAACTGAAAAATAATTTGTAAACTTGCTCTTTAAAACCTGTTAAATAATGGAAACCGAATCGGTCGTCATTATTCTCTCTTTGCTTTTTTCTGCATTTTTTTCGGGAACGGAAATTGCTTTTATATCTGCCAATAAACTCAAAATAGAACTCGATAAGCAACACAATCGTTTTTATGCCAAACTCTTTTCGCCTTTGGTAAAACGCTCTTCCGATTTTATTGCCGCCATGCTGATAGGAAATAACGCAGCCCTGGTAGTTTACGGTATTTATATGGCTAAGATTTTAGAGCCTGTGCTAATGCAATATACCTCTTCCTCGTTTTTAATACTACTGCTCCAAACCATTATTTCTACCCTTTTGGTATTATTTACCGCAGAGTTTTTACCCAAAGTATTGTTCTCGGTTAATCCCAACAAAGTTTTGCAAATGCTCAGCATACCGATTATCATAATATATTACATATTATCACCGGTAGTACGGATAATAGTGTTTATATCCAATCTGGTATTAAAGATGTTGTTTAATACCGAAATTAAACCGGAAAATCCCGTATTCGGACGAACCGATTTAAATAATTACTTAAGACAGATTGCCGATAACAACAGTCATGAAACTCTCGAAAACGAAGTGCAAATACTGCAAAACGCATTGGAATTTTCTCAACGCAAAGTAAGAGATTGCATGGTGCCTCGAAATGAAATTGTGGCAGTTGAAGTAGAGGAGAACATCGAAGAACTGAGAAAAAAATTCATAGAAACCGGATTGTCCAAAATCCTCATTTATCGCGAAAACATTGATAATATTATAGGGTTTACTCATAGTTTTGAATTGTTCAAAAAACCCGACTCCATTAAAAGTATTCTTTTACCGGTAGAAATTTTTCCGGAATCAATGCCTGTAAAACGGGCATTAGAATTGCTTACCAAAAAAAGAAAAAGTGTAGCTGTTATTGTAGACGAATACGGAGGAACGGCGGGAATGATAACTATTGAAGACTTGATAGAAGAAATTATTGGCGAAATTGAAGATGAACACGACAAAGAACAATTTATAGAAGAACAAATAGATGATGACTCGTTTCGCTTATCAGCTCGGTTGGAAATTGACTATGTCAATGAAAAATTCAATCTCAACATTCCTGAATCACAAGATTATCAAACTATTGCGGGTTTTATATTGAATTATACGGAAGATATTCCGGACGAAAACGAAGAAATTGAAATTGGAGACTTTTTGATAAAAATTCTTAAAGTGCAAGAAAATAAAATAGAAGAAGTTTTAATTACCAAGAAAAAGAAAGATTAAAACTGATTTTAATTAACGGCTTTTACCAAATTCTTTTAAATTCGCAAAAACAAACAAAAAATAAAAATCATGAGTTACGATGTTATTGTTATAGGAAGCGGTCCGGGAGGTTATGTAACAGCCATTCGAGCTTCCCAATTAGGAATGAAAACAGCTGTTATTGAAAAAGAAAACCTTGGCGGAATATGCTTAAACTGGGGATGTATCCCTACCAAAGCATTGCTTAAAAGCGCTCAAGTATTTACTTATGTTCAACATGCTAAAGACTACGGTGTAAAGGTAAACAAAGGAGAAGTAGATTTTAAAGGTATGGTAAAACGCAGCCGTGAAGTAGCCGGAAAAATGAGTAACGGCGTGCAGTTTCTTATGAAAAAGAATAAAATAGATGTAATAAACGGATTCGGGAAAATTAAATCCGTTGGAAAAGTTGAGGTTACCGATGAAAAAGGCAATTCCAAAATTGTAGAAGGAAAACACATTATTATTGCTACCGGAGCCCGCTCCCGTCAATTACCCAATTTGCCGCAAGACGGAAAGAAAATTATCGGCTATCGAGAAGCTATGACTCTGGATAAACAACCCGAAACCATGGTAGTAGTGGGTTCGGGAGCAATAGGCTCTGAGTTTGCATATTTCTACCAATCCATAGGAACCAAAGTAACGCTTGTAGAATATATGCCTAACATTTTACCCTTGGAAGACGAAGAAGTATCCAAACAAGTAGCCCGTTCTTTTAAGAAAATGGGCATGAATGTAATGACAGAATCTTCTGTAGAAAGTGTAGATACAAGCGGAAAAAAATGTAAAGTAACCATTAAAACCAAAAAAGGAGAAGAAACCGTAGAATGCGATGTAGTTCTTTCAGCCGTGGGTATAGAAGCTAATATTAAAGGCATCGGTTTGGAAGAGATGGGAATTTCTGCAGATCAAGGTAAAATTTTGGTAAATGATTATTATGAAACAAATATTCCCGGAATATATGCCATAGGCGATTGTATTCCCGGTCCGGCATTGGCACATGTGGCTTCTGCAGAAGGAATTACATGTGTGGAAAAAATAGCCGGATTAGACCCTGAACCTATTGATTACAATAACATTCCCGCATGTACCTATTGT
Source organism: uncultured Flavobacteriales bacterium (assembly GCA_964560645.1). Taxonomy (GTDB): domain Bacteria; phylum Bacteroidota; class Bacteroidia; order Flavobacteriales_G; family NORP312; genus CAZLMS01. The sequence goes on from CAZLMS010000083.1 coordinate 2,606, forward strand.
CTGCCCGAGGTAGCATCCGTAGGATATACTGAAAAAGCAGCCAAGGAAGCCGGATACGAAATCAAAGTGGGCAAGTTTCCTTTCTCAGCATCAGGAAAAGCTACTGCGGCAGGAAATACCGAAGGGTTTGTAAAATTAATCTTCGATGCCAAATACGGAGAACTGTTGGGAGCGCACATGGTTGGACTTAACGTAACTGAAATGATAGCCGAATGTGTGGCAATCCGAAAATTAGAAACCACCGGACATGAATTGATAAAAACCGTTCATCCTCATCCGACCATGTCGGAAGCGATAATGGAAGCTGCGGCAGCAGCATACGGAGAAGTAATACATATATAATCTAATACATTAGCAATCAGTGTGGAACGGCTGGCAATTTGTCAGCCGTTTTGCATTTAAATATGACAAGAAAACATTTGTTGGTAGTGGTATAATAATTGTTCGTCTAAAATATGCAACAAAAAAAATATTTCAACGTTATCTTTGTGTAAATAAAATTTAATTATGAGACAGCTCAAAATTACAAAACAAATCACTAATCGAGACACGCACTCGCTTGACAAGTACTTATCCGACATTAGCCGGGAGGGGATGATTACCCCTGAAGAAGAAGTAGAGTTGGCTAAAAGAATTAAGCAAGGTGATGAAAAAGCACTTGAAAAAATGGTAAGAGCCAACTTGAGGTTTGTGGTGTCGGTAGCTAAGCAATATCAAGGTCAAGGATTAAGTTTGCCGGACTTGATTAACGAAGGAAACTTAGGGTTAATAAAAGCAGCTCAACGATTTGACGAAACCAAAGGGTTTAAGTTTATTTCTTATGCCGTTTGGTGGATTCGTCAATCTATTTTGCAAGCATTGGCTGAACATGCCAGAATAGTGCGGTTGCCGCTAAATAAAATCGGCACGATTAACAAAATCAACAGAACATTTTCCGAATTGGAGCAGATGTATGAGCGAGAACCTACCGAAGAGGAATTGGCAAGAGAATTGGAAATGAGTCCGGAAGATATTAAGAAAATATTAAAGCAAAAAGGACGCCATGTCTCTATGGATGCCCCGCTTCCCGGAGGAGATGATGATAATCGTAATATGTATGACACTTTAAAAAGTGATATTATTCCTCAACCCGACCAAGATTTGTTGAGAGAGTCGCTTCGTGCCGAAATAGAGCGCTCCTTGAGTTTTTTATCTGAAAGAGAGGCGGATATTGTGAAGTTGTTTTACGGATTTGACGGACCGCCGTTAACATTGGATGAGATTGGCGAGAAATTCGGGCTAACACGTGAAAGAGTACGTCAAGTGAGAGAAAAAGCCATTAGGAAACTCCGCCATAATGCGCGAAGTAAAAGACTAAAACCCTATTTGGGATAAGTCGAATAGAAACATCTAAATAATGATAAGGGGCTGCCTCGAAGAGGCAGCCCCTTATATTTTTATCCAAAAAAATTGTCTTACAAAGTGTCAAAATGACATCTGCTTGCGTAGTGGAACAGCTATTGCTGTAAGCAGAGCAAAAAATTTAAAGCTATGAACACAGGAAAAATTAATGTTCAGACCGAGAATATTTTCCCGATTATCAAAAAGTTTTTATATACCGACCATGAAATTTTTCTTCGCGAACTGATTTCCAATGCCGTAGATGCCACTCAGAAATTAAAAACCCTTGCCGATATCGGAAAATATAAAGGCGAGCTAGGGGATTTAACTATCGAAGTGTCTGTAGATAAGAAAAATAAAACAATCACAATTAAAGATAAAGGCATTGGAATGACCAAGGAAGAAGTGGAAAAATATATTACCGAAATTGCTTTTTCCGGTGCCGAGGAGTTTGTGAAAAAGTTTAAAAACAAAGCCGATGTAAACATTATCGGTCACTTCGGGTTGGGATTTTACTCCGCATTTATGGTTGCCGACAAAGTGGAAATTTTTACCAAGTCATACAAAAAAACTGCAAAGGGAGTGCATTGGGTTTGCGAAGGTTCTCCCGAATACACCATTGAAGAATACAACAAAAAAGACAGAGGAACCGAAATAATATTGCACATTGCCGAAGACTCCAAAGAATTTTTGGAAGAAGAACGCATCGAACAACTTTTGAATAAATATTGCAAATTTATGCCTATACCTATTCAGTTTGGCGAAACCGAAACGGAAATTGAAAAAGACGGTAAAAAAGAAAAGAAAAAAGTTCCTCGAATTATTAACAACCCGACTCCCGCATGGACTAAAAAACCTTCTGAATTAAAAGAGGAAGATTACATCAATTTTTATCGGGAACTATATCCTTATTCTCTTGAAGAACCTTTGTTTTGGATTCATCTGAATGTAGATTACCCTTTCCGCTTAACCGGAATTTTATATTTTCCCAAAATACAATCCAATTTGGAAATCAGAAAAGATAAAATTCAACTGTATTCCAATCAAGTATTTGTTACCGACAACGTAGAAGGTATTGTGCCTGAGTTTTTAACACTTCTTCACGGTGTAATAGATTCTCCCGACATTCCTCTAAATGTGTCTCGTTCGGGATTACAGTCCGATGCTAATGTGAAAAAAATATCCGGTTATATAACCAAAAAAGTAGCCGACAAATTGGCAGAAATATTTAAAAACAACCGGAAAGATTTTGAAGAAAAATGGGATAACATCAAACTGTTTATCGAATACGGAATGCTTACCGATGATAAGTTTTTTGAAAAAGCCGAAAAGTTTGCACTCTATAAAAATGTAGAAGGAAAGTACTTTACGTTGAACGAGTTTATAGAAAAAATCAAGAAAACCCAAACCAATAAATACCAAAAAACAGTAGTTCTTTATACCCACAACCCTGATGAACATTATACCGAAATACAACAGGCAAAAGAAAAAGGATATGATGTGTTGGTTTTAGATACCGTTTTAACCAGTCATTTTATCACAAAACTCGAACAAAAACATAATGACCTGATATTTAGCAGAATAGATGCAAATTCATTAGATAAACTTATCGAAAAAGACGAAAAACCAATATCTAAACTCTCTGAAAAAGAGAAAGAGCAATTAAAACAAATCTTTGAGGATATTACCGATAAAGAGAAATTTACCGTTCAATTGGAAGACCTTTCGGAAAATTCTATGCCCGTGAGTATTACCGAGCCTGAGTTTTTAAGAAGAATGCGCGAGCAAAGTATGCTTTCTAATCAACCATTCGGTTCAAACGGAATGGAGATGTACAATCTGATTGTAAACACCAATCATCCGCTGATGAGTAAAATTTTAAATGAAAAAGATAAAGAAAAACAAAAGGAAATTGCCAAACAATCCTTAGATTTGGCATTGCTTTCGAAAAACTTATTAAAGGGAGAAGCACTTAATCATTTTATAAATCGAAGTATTAACTTAATTAACGAATAATGAAACAACTACTCACCTCATTAATCATACTAATTGTAGCTGCAACTTTGCAGTCGTGCGGCTACAATACCATGGTTCAAAAAGAAGAAGCCATAAAAGCCCAATGGTCTCAGGTAGAAGCGGCATATCAAAGAAGAAACGACCTTTTGCCCATGTTGGTAAAAAATGCTAAAGCAGGTTTAACATTGGAAAAACAAGCTGTGGAAGATGTGATTGATAAAAGAGCAAAAGCTACTTCCATTCAAATTGACGCCGGGAATTTGTCGCCTGAAAAGGTGTCTCAATTTTTTAAGGCGCAAGATGCTTTAAGCAGTGCTGTTTCCCGTCTGTTGGTTACTATGGAAAAATATCCGGAATTTAAAACAAGCGAAAACTTTGTGGCGTTAGCCAATCAAATAGAAGGAACGGAAAACCGCATCCGATTTGAACGAAAAAAATTCATTGATGCGGTTCAAGATTACAACACTTATATCCGGAAATTTCCTGCTAACATTATGGCTTCCATATTCGGCTTTGAAAAATATGAATACTATCAAGCACAGGAAGGAAGCGAGAAGGTTCCCGAACTTGATTATGGTGTAGAATAATGCTGTCAGCTAAAGATTTAAACGACATAACACTTGCCATTAAGCAAGCCGAACTTCAAACAAGCGGAGAAATAAGGGTACATATTGATAAAGAAAAAAGTATTGAAGACACCTCTGCCGTGGAAAGAGCAATTGCGCTTTTTTCAAAATTACAAATGCATGAAACCCTTCAGAGAAACGGGGTGCTTATATATTTAAATCTTAGAGATAAGCAATTCGCAATTATTGGAGACGAAGGTATTAACTCTAAAGTACCCCAAAATTTTTGGGACGACATTAAAGATTTGATGCGTTTTTATTTCAAGAAAAACGATTTTAAAACCGGTCTTGTTAAAGGCATTGAACAAATCGGAATACGGCTGCAATCATACTTTCCTTATCAAAAGGATGATGTAAACGAACTCCCCGACCACGTTAGCGTAGAATAATTGCCCTTCTCCATAAAAAACTTATTGCCAAAGTAATATAACCTACAACCGTAACCGAACTGACAGGCATCAAAACGGCTGCAAATACAGGTGTAACATTTCCTGTAATTGCAAAGGAAATTCCCACAATGTTATATATAAACGAAAGTATTAAAGAAGATATGAGTACTTTTTTAGCCGTGCGGGCAAATGCTAAAAACAACCCTGTGTTTTTCACTTCTTCTCCTTTTAATATAGCATCACTCGACGGAGAAAAATTGTAAATATCATCCGTAACGGCAATACCCACATCTGCCTGTTTTAAAGCTCCGGCATCGTTTAACCCGTCGCCAATCATTATTATTTTTTTGCCTTGTTTTTTCAAATCTTTCAAAAAATTTAATTTATCCTCCGGCTTACATTTGAACCTCATTTGATTATCGGAAAAATATGCTTGCAAACCAGCTTTTTCAGATTCGTTATCACCACTCAATAAATACAAGTCATATCCCTGCTTTTTCAATTGAATAAGCATTTCTTCCACTCCTTCCCTGTATTTTTTGCGGATAGCAAATCGCCCTGTATGATTGTTATTTATCTTCACATACACATAAGAATACATCGGGTTGTCATCTGTTGCTGTTTCAAACCCTGTAAATTCGGCACTTCCCAACAAAACTTCCTCATTGTTGCTTAAAACTCCTCTGATACCCTTGCCGGGAAATTCTTCGAAATGCCGAAGTTCATAAAAATCTTGACGCTTAAAATAATCTGCCAATATTTTACTCAACGGATGAGCGGAATGCCTGACTACGGAAAATATTACCGAGCTGTGGAACGGTGACAAGTCTTTTCCTTCAAAATGAATTTCATACTGATTATTTTCGGTTAATGTGCCTGTTTTATCAAAAACAATAGTATCGGCTTGAGCTAAATTTTCTGCCACATGAATGTTTTTTAAATA
>CAZLMS010000084.1:0-7958 GCA_964560645.1 uncultured Flavobacteriales bacterium
CTCCAAGGCTTCGGAATTTTTGAACGGAGCTTGCTGCTGCTCTGCCGCAAAAAGAGGTTTTGTGTGTGCAGGACCGAGATGTCTCGATAAACCGCAATTAAAAATATTACTCGAAACATTGTATCTTCGAAGCGGTGAAAATTTTAGTTATTACATATTATTGGCCGCCTGCCGGAGGTTCGGGAGTGCAACGTTGGTTGAAGTTTATAAAATATCTGGTGCAATTCGGATATGAGGTGCATGTAATTACGCCTTACCCGGACAAGGCTTCTTATCCGTTGAAAGATGAATCGTTGCTGCATGATATACCTGAAGAAGTAAAAGTTCATTATACCGATACCAGAGAACCGTTTGCTTTATATAGAAAAATCACGGGTAAAAAAGAAATTCCGCATTCCGGATTTGCTAATGAAAGCAATCCTTCTAAATTGCAGAAGCTCGCCCGGTTTATTCGCGGTAATCTTTTTATTCCGGATGCCCGTATAGGCTGGAATAAATTTGCGATTCAAAAGGCAGCGGAAATTATTACACAAAACCATATAAAAGAAGTGATTATATCCAGCCCGCCGCATTCGTCTCAACTTATCGGATTGCGGCTTAAAGAACAATTTGGAATAAGATGGATAGCCGACATGCGAGACCCTTGGACGGATATCTATTATTACAATGAATTGCGACATACCAAAAAGGCGGAAAGTAAAGATAAAGCATTAGAAAAAAAAGTTCTCGAAACCGCTGACGAAATAATAACGGTAAGTCCCTATATAAAAAGATTGTTTGCCAATAAATCCGCTTTAATCAAGGAAAGTAAAATACATGTGATTCCCAACGGATATGACGAAGAAGATTTTCAGCAAGTGCCTCAAAGAGATACAAAGGAATTTACTATAGCTTATACCGGTGCTTTATCTCAAAAATATATTCACAAACCCGTAATTTTTGCCGTTCGACAATTTTTGGAATCTCACAATGCTCGAATGCAATTGGCGGGAAAAGTTTCCGAAGAATTTTTGCAATTTTTCGACCAAAAACAGTATGGATATTGGGGATATGTCAGGCATGATGAGAGTATTAAACTTTTAATGAATGCCGACGTATTGTTATTGATAATTCCTCGGACGGAAAACAACGAAGGGATATTAACCGGAAAACTTTTTGAATATTTGGCGGTTCATAAACCTATTTTAGCCATAGGACCGAAACAAGGTGATGCAGCTGCCATAATCCACGAATGTGAATCGGGGAAAGTGTTTGATTACTCTGAAAAAGAAGAAATATTGAACTATCTCAAAGAGTTGTATAAACAGAAAAATAAACAGGGTTTCTTAACGGCAGGAAATGACAAGGTAGAGCAATACAGCAGAAAAAATCTTACCAAAACACTAATCGAAATTTTGCATGAATAGCATTGTCAAACATTATGTATTAACTGTTTTTTCAAGTATTTATCTTGTCGATTATGAAAAAATAAATTCGCTTATATCATACGGAGAAGAAAAGCCGGACACTTCTGTTCATATTCCCCGCACCACGTTTTTTAGTTGCAAAAAAGTATTTCCGGAGCATCAACAAATTTTGTGGAAAAACCGTTCAATCCCGGTATTTTTTTTCAAAGAAAATATCAAAGAACCCTTTAGCGTCGAAGACGGTTATATAAAATTTCATTTTGATATAATCGGCAATATATTTTATTTTTTATCGGGCTGGCAGGAATATTATTCTTCGGATAGAGACCGTTACGGAAGATTTCCTTTTAAGTCATCCGTTCAATATAAGTTAAATATAGCTCACATACCTGTGGTAAATTATTATTTGGATATGCTCAAAGTTGCTTGTGAACGGGTGTGGAATACACAAATAATGTTCAGGGAAAAATATCAAACGCCGTCGGTGATGCTTTCGCATGATATAGATAAAATAAACACAGGCTGGTTGGAAGAAGGCAATGCTTTGCTGAAAGAGAAAAAAATTATTTCGCTTTTTCAATTGATAATGAAGCGAATATTTGATAAAGACCCTTGGAATAACCTCCTTGAAATTGTACGGATTGAAAAGCAAATGCAAGTTAAATCGGTTTTTTACATATTGCCCCGAAAAGGAAAATATCAAGAAGTAAAGAACGCCGACTATACCATGGGTTCTTTAACTACCCAATTACAAAAAATTAAGGATTTAGGATGGAAAACAGGTTTACATGCAAGTTTTGGAACGAGCAATAACGAAAAAGAATATGAGAAAGATTATCAAAGATTGAAGGGGGTTAAGCATAACAGATTTCATTTTTTGAGCTGGTCGCCCGAAAAATCTCCCGCCATTCTTCAAAAGCATCATATTCTTACCGACTCTACGCTTGGTTTTGCAGAAACACCGGGGTTCAGAAACGCCATAGCGCATCCGTTTCCTATTTTCAATTTAAAAGATTTTAAAATTACTTCGGTGTGGGAAATTCCGCTCAATATAATGGATACGACTTTTGTGCAGTATCAAAAAATTCCTCCCGGGGAGTTGCCTTTGATTATTCAGCCGATGTTGTCTGAAGCAGAGCAGTTTAACGGTTGTATTACTGTGTTGTGGCACAACAATTTTTTCAATTCTGAAAAATACAAGCATTGGGATTCGGCATACATCAACCTAATTCAATACTTTAAGCAGAAAAAATACAGATTCATATTACCGGATGAGGTGCATTCCTTTTAACCCCATGGCAATCGAAAAGATACGATTGTTATATTTCACTAATCTTGTGTAAGGAGTCTGAACACTGCCGAACGAACGAAAGAAATATTCAATACTTTCAATCATACTGCCTTCAAAATTGAAATCTTTTCCGTTTTCCAAAGCTTGTTTTGCCGCTGAATATAAAAGTAAAGACATCACACCGCTGTTTCGATAACGGGCTTCGGAACCGCCTGCCAAATAATGATGATACCGGTCATCTTTACCAATCATTATTACACCGTAAATTTCATCTTTTGCATCCGTTGCAGCGAGCAGTTGAATGCTTTTGTGAGGTTTGCAATGCTGAAAAACCCTTGTTATCAATGCTTTTGAAAAAGGTGCTTTTTTACCGTGATGTGCAAAAGTGGAATGTAATATTTCATAAAAAACATCTGTATCTTCAATTTCTTTTACCGTAAGGGTGTCGGATGCTTTTTTTACTTGTCTGCGAATATTTTCTCTAAACATCTCGAAAAGTTTTTCCGCCGGCACCCGATTTTTATCAATAAGATAAGTATAACGCACGGTTTGATGAAATCCTTTCCAGTAAAAAGGAAGCCAATTTTGATAAGAAATGTCAAAATTCATGTCAAAATAATCAAAATCAGGAAGTTGTGAAATAATAGACAATTGTGCTTGATGATGTTGTTCCATTCGTTTGGTGAGCTTTGATTCTTGAGGCAGCAGAAAAACTAAGTGCAAAAATTGAGTAAGAGGGGGATTGACAAGAAGTTTAAATCCCATATATTTTCGGTGATGAACAGGTAAAAAAGCCACAGGTTGCTGTTTTTTGTCCCACGCGGTAATAATATCCCATTCTCCTTCACATACCGCATCAAGCCAATAAGTGCGATTAAACAGAATTTGCGATTGATTTTTATACAATTGTAAAATTTCCTGATTCATTGGCACAAAAATACACTTAATTTGTTTGAAAAACAGGTTATGAAACCTTTTAAAGACATAAAAGTAATAGAATTGGCAACGGTATTGGCAGGACCTTCCGTAGGAATGTTTTTTGCCGAATTAGGTGCTGAGGTATTGAAAATAGAAAATCCGCTTCGGCTCGATGTAACCCGGAATTGGAAATTGCCTTCGGAAGATGAAAATAAAAAAACGTCAGCGTATTTTGCATCGGTGAATTACGGCAAAAAGTTCTTAAAACTTAATTTGAAAGAAAAAAACGACCGTCAAATTTTTCTAAATGAAATTAAAACGGCAGATATTCTTGTAACCAACTTTTTAAAAGGCAAACAAGAACGCCTGAAAATACCTTTTAGTGAGCTTCAAGCTCTAAACCCCAAACTTATTCAAGTAAACATTACCGGCTATGGCGAAAACACCTCAAAACCTGCCTATGATTTGGTGTTGCAGGCAGAAACCGGCTTTATGTCTATCAACGGCGAACCCGACGGAAAGCCTTTGAAAATGCCTGTTGCACTCATAGATGTATTATGTGCGCATCAAGCCAAAGAGGCGGCTTTAACGGCATTGTATTTAAGACAAAAAAATAATCGGGGAGGATATTATGAAATCAATTTATACCAATCAGCTGTGGCATCGTTGGTCAATCAGGCGTCGAATTATCTGAACACCGGAAATGTTCCTCAACGCATAGGGTCTTTACATCCGAATATAGCACCGTATGGAGAAACTTTTTTATTACGCGACGGAAAATATTTAGTATTGGCAGTGGGTAGTGATATACAATTTCAAAACCTTTGTAAAGCGCTTCAGCTGGAAAATTTGATAAATGATGTGCGTTTTTCGGAAAATCATCGCAGGGTGTGTAATAGGGAAGAGTTGTTCCATATTCTTTCGGAAAAATTGCAAAAATTTAACAGCAAAGAGGCAGAAGATTTATTGACGGAAAAGGAAGTGCCGCATGCCGTTATTCGAAAAATAGATGAAGTTTTTAACAACCCGTTGGCAAAAGAAATGATTTTATCATACGAAGCGGATAGGGAAAAAATGTACTGTGTATCTTCCCTTTCGTTTCGGAAAAAACAAGATTATTAACACTTTGTTTAGAAAAAAATAACAGAATTTATTTTGTTTTTAGTGAACAATTTATATTTTTGTTGTGAATTTTAAGAGCAATATGAAGAAACTTATTATTGTACCGCTGCTTCTGTTGGTGTTTTTAACATCTGAAGCACAGCTTTTTAGAGGCTCCAATTACTGGAGAAAGTTTCGTAATGAAATTACAATAGGTGTAGGTGCGGCAAACTGTCTTACGGACTTAGGAGGACGCGACCAAATCGGTTCCGATTTTATATACGATTTGGAGTTGAGTACAACCAAATGGTCGGTAAGTGCCGGACACAGATATTGGCTTACCAGGGATATCGCCATAAATTCCGCATTGTATGTAGGAAAAGTAGCCGGAGACGATGCCTTAACCAATGAACCTTTTCGTAGAACAAGAAACTTAAACTTTCAATCAATCATAGTGGAATTGTCTTCCAAAGCCGAATATCATTTTGTAAAAGGAAGAACGGGACATCGTTATCGCTTGAAAGGAGCGCGGGGTAGAACGGGTTTCTTCTTCGGAATATACGGCTTTTTGGGAGTGGGAGGTTTTTACTTTGACCCGAAAGGTAAAGTGCCGGGTACTAACCAATATGTAAGGCTAAAACCTTTAAGCACCGGAGGGCAGGGCTTACCCAACGGACCTAAACCTTATTCAAGCGTGAGTGTAGCTATTCCTTTAGGTTTGGGAATTCGTTCAAATATTAAAGAATTTTACACGGTTGGTTTAGAAGTAGGGTGGAGAAAAACATTTACCGATTATTTAGATGATGTAAGCGGTTATTATTATCCCAATGATGTAATTCGACAGGAAAAAGGAGATTTGGCAGCAACGATGGCAGATCCTAATTTAATGTTGTTGGGTTATCATAATACGTATGCGTCTTTTGATCAAACCGAGGTGCAAAGACCTTTAAGAGGAGATAATACGGATAAAGATTCTTATATGTTTGCTCAAGTAACTTTTTCCTATAAATTGGCTAAGCGCAGAAGATACGGCGGAAGAAGAATTAAGGTTAGACGTTCCATGCCGTCGTTCTAATATGGCACGGCTATTGCTGAAAAGGGCTTTAAAAATAAGCTTATGAAATCAATAAAATTAGCCTTATCAGTTGTTGCTCTTACTATCGGAGTGATGTCGTGTTCCAAATGCTACGAGTGTCGTCATCTTAACGAATATGACACAAACGGTGACGGGATTGTAGATCAGGTCGACACATCTGCCGCGGAAGATTTCTGCACGGCGAGTGCCAACGAACTAAACGAAAAAGAAGATCAGGGATATATTTGTAATTAAAAAAGAAAGTCGGGATGGCCGGACTCGAACCGGCGACCCCCACGTCCCGAACGTGGTACGCTACCAGCTGCGCTACATCCCGAAAATGCACCGGCGAATTTACAACATTTAAAATAATCTGCTTCCGTTTTTGCTTCCTATTTTTTAAATTAACATAAGTTTTGTTAATCACAGCTTTGGATATTCTTCTTTTTTTATTCTTTTCGACAAACCTACAAATATGCCCAAAAACTCTTTTTGCGCAGTGTAGTTTAAAAGCTCGTTAAGAATTTTCGAAGTCTTGGAGGAAATTTAGAGCTTTTGCTTTAGCAAAAACACCTTGCAAAATTTGCTTCGTTTTCTTTGGGTAAGCAAAGAAAATGAAGAGATAAATGATAAGTTTCCTATTGAAAGATTATTTTGTTAATTACCTTCGTTTTCAAGGAGTGCTGTTAATTACTACTAAATATAAACAAAACTCACGTTAAATTAACAACCAAAGTTTAAAAAAAGACTCGTAAATAGGTAAAATGTTATAGTTACATCGTTATTTTTGAGGCATGAATTTACCCTCAAAACATCTTGAAAAGGCTGTGGAACAAATAGCCACCTTGCCCGGTATCGGAAAAAAAACAGCATTAAAACTTGCTATTTCATTATTAAAAAGAAATTCGGAAGAAGTAGAGGCATTTGTTGAAGCGATATATACAATGAAGCATCATTCCAAATTTTGTAAAACATGCTATAACATTTCCGATAACGAAATTTGTGAGATATGTAGTAATTCCAAACGCAATAAATTGCAAGTGTGTGTAGTGGAAGATATGAAAAATGTATTGTCTTTTGAAGCCACGGGAATTTATTCGGGGGTTTATCATGTATTGGGAGGGTTGATATCGCCACTTGACGGAATCGGGCCGAATGACTTGACGATCTCCTCTTTGGTAGAAAGAGTTAAGAATGAAAATGTGGAAGAAGTAATATTGGCATTAAGTACCACTATGGAAGGAGATGCAACTAATTACTATATATACAACCGGTTAAAACAATATGACGTGAAAATTTCCGTTCTTTCGAGAGGAGTGGCAATAGGCGATGATTTGGAATATATTGATGAGGTAACCTTGGGAAAATCTTTAATGAACAGGTTGCCTTTTGAAAATGCTATAGCAGGCTAAGCCTTGGATTTATCAATTATAATAGTAAGCTATAATGTCAAGTATTATCTTGAAAATTGTCTTTTATCCGTTTTTCGGGCTACTCAAAATATTTCATCGGAAATAATTGTAGTAGATAATAACAGCTCCGACGGAACAGGACAATATTTATTGCCTAAATACGGCAATCAAATAAAATACATACAACTTTCCGAAAATTTAGGTTTTTCAAAAGCGAATAACAGAGGAATTGAAATATCTCAAGGGCGATATGTAGTATTGCTTAATCCTGATACTATAGTAGCTGAAGACACATTTGAAAAATTAATCAACCATTTGGACCAATACTCCGAGGTAGGAGCAGCAGGTGTAAAAATGATTGACGGTAAAGGAAAATTTTTACCCGAATCCAAAAGAGGACTGCCTACACCTTGGGTGGCATTTTACAAAATATTCGGTTTGTCGGCATTGTTTCCCAAATCAACCAAGTTTGGTAAGTATCATTTGACTTATTTAGACAAAAATCAATTGCATTATGTGGATGTATTGTCGGGAGCTTTTATGTTTATCCGCGCTAATTTACTCAAAGAAATAGGCGGGTTAGATGAAGATTATTTTATGTACGGCGAAGATATAGACCTGTCTTATCAAATTACCCGAAAAGGATACAAAAACCTTTATTTTCCTCATACTACGATTATTCATTACAAAGGAGAAAGTACTAAAAAAGAGACTTTTAAGTATGTGATTGTCTTCTATAAAGCTATGATTATTTT
>CAZLMS010000085.1:0-7895 GCA_964560645.1 uncultured Flavobacteriales bacterium
AGATGTATGTAAAAAATGCCTTCATTTTGAGCAAATAAATTTAATAAAAATTTATAGAGCGGGCTTTCCGCTTAAATAAAATTTTCAACAAATAAAAAATTTTTCTGTTAATATAAACGAAATTTCATTTGGATATGTTGCAAAAAAAATCGCTCAGTGAAAATCAATCTCTGCTGTTTCCCATAAATCGCAACAAAAACAAGAACAAATTAACAAAATCCAAATATAAGTTTAATGCTCCGAAAACCGCTAATTTATTTGTATTATCCGAACCGTATTCACTGCCTTCGGCTATTCTTTTCAGTTTTTGGATGTCATAAGCAACTAACCCCGTGAAAATCAACACACCGACTATGCTGATAATCATATCCAATGTTCCGCTGTACCAAAACATGTTCACCACAGATGCTATGATTACTCCAATAAGAGCCATCATCAATATTGCACCGAATTTGGTCAAATCCGTTTTAGTAGTGTATCCCGCTACCGCCATTATCCCAAAGGTAGCCGAAGTAATCAGAAAGGTTTTAAAGAGTACAGCTCCGGTATATATAAAAAAAATACTGGTTAAACTCATCCCCATCACCACACTGTAAACAAAAAACATAGCAAAAATTGCAGGAAAAGACATTCGCCGGAAGCCCGCACCCATTACTATTACCATAATGAGGGGAGAAAACATCACTATATAACCGAACAATGTCGGTTTTATGCCTCCTTCGGACAAAGTGCGGTAAACAGCCGATAAAAAGGCTTCGGATTGTGCCAAAAAGTATGATGTCAATGCTGTTAATATCAAGGCTATTGTCATGTAAGTAAATACCGGCGCCATGAATTTTCGCACATCGGAAACGGCATTAACTTCAATGGTTTCTTGAGTCGTATAAGCAGATTGTTGAGGAAATTTCCAATTTTCCATATTTACTGTTTTTTCTTGTTTTTTCAAAGATAAAGCAATTTATTCGGCTTACATACTAAAAAAGGTTAAAAAAGTTCATTAATTTAAAATCACAAGTTTTTCATATTTATCAATTGTCTCACCTGATTCCGTTTTTAAGGTAACACGATATATATACACCCCGCTTCCTATTTTATCACCAAATTCATCCGTGCCATTCCATGAAATCGGGCCTATCCTGTAACCAGTGGAATATTCATAATGATCAATGGTTTTAATTATTTTTCCGGAAACCGTAAAAATTTGTATTCTAACTCTTAATGCACTTCCCGGACGGTTGTGTTCCATAAAAAATTCCGTATGTGTTGAGAACGGATTGGGATAATTTAACACATGGTCCAAAGCTATTTCCGCCGAATTGGCTACCACAAACTCCGTATAACCGGTACCTGAATTGTTATAGACATCCCACGCTTTTAATTCCAAACTATGAGTGCCTTCCGTTAAATTGTAAAAAGGATAACGAATCTTTCCGCTTTTATAGGAATCTAAATCGGCTTCATAATAATCATTCAATATAAGAGGGTTGGATGTTTGTTTATCCAAAACCGCCGTTATTTCGTGTCCTATACCGCTTCCTGTTGTGTTTATTCCGTTTTCATCAAATAACACGGCATATATTTGAGGATTTTCATCGGTAATTCCGCCAAAAACAAAATCCTCGTCATTCATATATAAGTCTATGCGCGGTCCGGTATTGTCTTCCGGAGCATCAGGGTTAGTACCTCCTATAATAAAGTCTTCATAATTACCTGCTGCATCAACTTCTCCGTTTTCGGCATAGCAGCTGATTTTTCCTTTTCCGAAAGCATAATCAATGTCTTTTGACACTACAAACGTAAACTGAAATTCTCCGTTTTTCACGCTCGCTTTTCCCTTAAAAAGAGCATTTTTTTGGACTTTAAAAGTGTATTCTCCCGTGTTATCATTATTCAATGTTTTAATAGTGCTGTATTTGTCATATACTACAGGATATACATAGCCGTTAAAATTATTTATTTTATTTCCGTTTTCATCTGCCACAAACCCGGAAATTGTCACTTTAGACAAAGCTCTCATGGTATCGGGAACCATTGTTTGGGTGGAAATCACCTGATATTGAGGATACGCTAAACGCAAAGCAGGATCTCCGATTAACGTAAAATTGCGATAATTTATGCCTGACTGTCCGAATAAATTGCCATTGGCTTTAGTTAATCTTACCAAATCTCCCAAAGTAGGACTTTGATTATTGATATTGGTCATTACATTCTCAAAAAATGTTTGCACCAATTCAAAGTTCGGCGATGAATACACCACTCTTGTAGTAGTAAGCAATCCTATTCCTCCGCCCGAAGAGTTTAAAAAAACATATTCTCCCGCCGACGTTTGGGTAGGGTCGTCGAACCGGGTAAATTCACATGTTGCCGTAAGAAATAAAGGCATATTATCAAAATTATTCCAACTTTTAATTTGTGAAATTTGAAGAATGCGTTCTTGAGCCCATCCCAAAACGCCTCCGTGTCCCACCCATGTAAGAATCAAAGTTCCTTTTTCCATTTCTCTGTCAATAGCCTGATTAACATCAGGGTAGCGTTCGCCTCCGGCAGTGGTTACCTGTTGATAGGCGTCCAAATATATCTTTTGCACATTGTATTTAGAATACCAGGTATCTGCCGAATCGGCTATGGTATTGGCTTGTATCATGTGAATATTATTATCCTCGTCATCAGCTATAAACGTGAGTTTAGTCCGCCAAGGCTTCATGGTAGAAGGGTCGTAGTAATGCTTTATTTTGCCAACCATCTGTTGAGCTTCTTGCTTGCTTCTAACCGGAATTCTTCCTATACCTATATCTACTACATCCGATAAGGCATCTCCTTCATTTGTATCCAACAATCCGAAATAATCATCGGAAACGTATGAAGATGTGGGAGTAAAAGAATCATAAGATTGATAAGTAGGAACATAATTGGAATTTCCCGAAATTCGGTATTTATAATCGTAAGAAGCATCGCCGAATAAAAGCAAATATTTAGGCATTTTTGTAGAATCTCCGTTAGCTCGTTCATACAACATTCTTAAATAATCTTTTATTGCCGTAATATCCTGCTTGCCCGAAGAAAATTCATTATACAACTGTTCTACGGTTACAACTTTTGTAGAAAGTCCGTCTTCCGCTTCATGAAAATCAGCCAATTCTGCAGCTTGCTCGTAAAATTTAGGATGAGTAACTATTACCAAATCTATATTACTGTCGGCATGCAGATTTTGATTGGCTACTTTTTTGACCAGCACAGGTTCGTAAAAATTATTGTTGTTGAACACCACAAATTCTCTCCATTGGTTATTTTGAAACGAAAAAGAGGCCGTGCTGTTTTGATATTCATATAATTGTTCCTTCACATCGGTAATATCCGTTATTTCCCAAATGCGAACTCCGGGCGAAACATTGGAAATCTGAAAGCGGTAGATGTTATTATCTATATGGTCTACGTCTCTGAAATGCATTTGTTCGCCATACATTATCAATTGCCGTTTGGCATTTAATTCAATATAATCCAACCATCCGGAAGCCGAACTGTTGGCAGGATTAAATGTTACTTTAACCTTAAAAGATGAAGTTGTAGGAACAAATGAAAACTCGGAAGTGCCTGACGCTGCATATTGTGCCACATAATTGGACGTAACATAAGGCACTGTGATATTATCACTCACATTGCCCGCACTTATCGTAAAAGAACTGGAAGTGTTAATAGAGCGTGCTGCTACTCGAGTCTTTACACTTACGGGAGTGGTATAATCTATATTAGGAAAATTAAAAGAAAAACTATATTCATTTATCGCTCCGAAGTTTTCGCCAAACCATTGTCTTCCTGATTTTAATATATTATACTGCTCCTTTTCATAAAACTGAAAATCATTAAAGGTATTAAGCACTGTTCCTCCCCCTACATCATTTTGAGCAGCAATTCTTTTACCGGGTCCGGTATCAAAAGTCAGGAAATAGTAGGTAGTGTCTGAAAATATATTGGTTTCGTGGTAAAATTTATCTGTGGATAATTTTTTCATATGCGGAGCTTGTCCGTAAAACAAAATATAATCCGAAACATTGAAAACTCCGTCGGCTTCTCCCTCTACATAAATGGCATTTTCCGCCAAATCGTCTATCCGAGGCGAATTGTTGTCAAAAGGAAGCATTGCTCCCCCGTTTCCATATATTTTAATATTTTTCGGATTGATATATCTCGGGTCTATTCCTCGGTCTTTCAACCACTGGTAAGATATTTTGTAAACCCCGTCTTGAGTAACCGCTATTTTGTAAAATATTCCGTTTGCAAGAACCGACTGTCCGGCAAAATTCGATGGTGCTTTGCGAACCGGTGATAAACCTTGAAATTCAAAAATCCATTCAAACTTTACAATTTTTTTAACTTTTCCGTTTTCCCGAACAAAAGGATAAAAAGACAGCAATGTTCCGGTTTTCCCTTTTTCTTGTATATCAACAATTTTCACCCCGGAATATTGAGGCAAACCCTTTTTATTCTCCGCTTCCGAAATCGGCTCTGAAGCAATAATCTTAACAGATGCTCTCGAAATTTTTTTGCCTGAAAAAATAAATTTTTCGTTATATAAAGGAACATAACCCTCTCCGTTATTCCATAGAATATTAGAGCATTTAAAACAAGAAAGACTTGCCGATTTGTTCCACTTAATTTCACGTAAATACTTATTTGCCGGATTATGCTGTTCTTCTTTTTTCACAAGCATATTCTGCGAATAAGATAATTCGCAAAAAAACAGGAAAATAAGCGGCAGAAAAATCTTATAAACAAATCTAACCATTCATCAAAATTACGAAAATAGAGTTTTGTTAAACGATAAAGAATTACTAATATTGTATTATCTTTTTTACGACATGATGTATAACTTTGTCAAAAATTATTCGTATAATTGCCACTTTAAATTGGTAGTTTTGAAAAGATTCGGAAAATTTTTTGCGATAATATCTTGTGTTTTTGCGGTATTTTCAGCTAATGCACAAGATCCTCAATTCACACAATTTTATGCCAATCCACTCTATCTCAACCCTGCATTTGCAGGTTCCATGAGATGTCCTCGATTAACTTTAAACTACAGAAACCAATGGCCTGCCATTCCGCGAACTTCAGGCTACTCCACTTTCGTTACCACGAGTGCGGGATATGACCAACACATTGACGCTATTTCAGGTGGAATTGGGATTTTAGTGGTCAATGACAGACAAGGAGGAAACATTATAAACACCACTACCGCAAGTGGTATTTATTCATACCAAATCAATATCAACCGAAATTTCTCAATTAAAGCAGGTTTACAAGCTACTTTTCTTCAAAAATTCCTCGATTGGGACAAGCTTACTTTCGGTGATATGATAGACCAACGTTATGGTTTTATATATCCTACCAATGAGCAGCGCCCCGGTAAATTATCAAAAGCTACGGTGGATTTCTCTGCCGGAGCTTTGGGATTTAGCAAAAAATACTACTTTGGAGTAGCCGTTCATCACTTAACTCAACCGGATGAAACTCTTATCAACGGAGAAAGTAAATTACCGAGAAAATATACTGTTCATGCAGGAGGAATAATTCCTTTTAAACCCCGTAAACCGGAGGAAGGAAGCATCTCTCCCAACATTTTGTTTCAACAACAACAAAATTTTACGCAACTTAATTTAGGATTATACGTAACAAAGGGTGCTTTTGTAGGAGGTTTATGGTATAGAAATCAAGATGCGTTTATATTATTAATAGGAGTACAATCAGATATGTTTAAAATGGGATACAGTTATGACATAACCATATCAAAATTAAGCAGCAACACTGCAGGTTCGCATGAATTATCCATGACGTTCCAGTTTGATTGCCGTCCTAAACGAAGAAGATTTAGAACTATAAGCTGTCCTTCATTCTAAAAATCAAAATATTTAACCGAAAAAAACGTTAGTTATGAAAAAAATATTCGTAACCATGAAAATAAAAACACCATTTATACTTCTTGCCGCAACGCTTCTCCTATCATCATGCGGAAAAGAACATTCTTCCATTACCGGATGGGCATACAACGATCCGAATAATGGAGGTTTTCAAAAAATACCTTATCTGGAGCAAGAAACCGGCCCTAATCTTGTACTAATAGAAGGTGGTACATACACCATGGGAAGAATAGAACAAGATGTAATGTATGATTGGAACAACATTCCCCGACGCGTTACGGTATCTTCTTTTTACATGGACGAAACTGAAATTTCCAATTTCCACTGGTTGGAATATTTGTATTGGCTTCAAAGAGTTTTTGGCGCAGATTACCCTGAAGTATATAAAAAAGCATTGCCGGACACCTTAGTATGGCGTTCAAGATTAGGTTACAATGAACCGTATGTAGAATATTATCTTCGTCATCCGGCTTATAGAGATTATCCTGTAGTAGGCGTAAACTGGCTGCAAGCTACAGACTTTTGTGCATGGAGAACAGACAGGGTAAATGAATTTATTCTTATTCGTGAAGGAATTTTAGAGCATTATGTGAATCAGATTAACGAGGATAACTTTAACACCGATGCTTATTTATACGGACAATACGAAAGCGGTAAAGCTATAGACGGCCTCCCTGACCTGAATCCTAACAAAGAGTTCAGAAATGTTCGCATGGAAGACGGTATTTTATTACCTCGCTACCGCCTACCAACCGAAGCCGAGTGGGAATATGCAGCGTATGCATTGATTGGAAATACTATCGGCGAGCGTATCAGAGAAAGAAGATTATGGCCATGGAGCGGTCACCAACTAAGAAACCCTGACCCTCATTATATAGGTATGTTTATGGCCAACTTTAAAAGAGGACGAGGAGATAACATGGGTATTGCCGGAAGGTTAAATGATAATGCAGATGTTACCGCTCCCATTTATTCATACTGGCCCAATGATTTCGGATTATATAACATGGCAGGAAACGTAAGCGAATGGGTGATGGATGTTTATCGACCTCTTTCTCACGAAGATAAAGATGATTTTCGCCCGTTTAGAGGAAACGTATTCAAAACCCAAGTTCGAGATGAAGAAGGATATGTGGTAGAAAAAGATTCTCTCGGAAGAATTCAATGGAGAGATGTTACCGAAGAAGAAAGTGCCGAAAGAAGAAATTACCGAAGAGCAGACAATATCAACTACTTAGACGGAGATTTTGAAAGTGAGGCATCCGGAAACTATTGGTTGGAAGCTCCTGAAGACAATGCTAAACCCGAATCTTCATACATGTATGACTACAGCAAAACATCTATGATTAACGATAAAGCCAGAGTTTACAAGGGAGGTTCTTGGAAGGATAGAGCTTATTATATGAATCCCGGAACAAGAAGATTTTTAGATGAAAGACAATCCACCGACTACATCGGATTTAGATGTGCCATGGACAGAGTAGGAAGTCCCGTAGGTTTCTAAAAAGCAAAATCTAGATTTAAACTCAAAAAAAGCGAGGTTTTTTCCCTCGCTTTTTTTATTTAAAAATTTTCACTAAATAATAATTTTATATCTTTGCAAGCCTTAAATTGCAGTTCTTTAATTATTGCGGGTGTGGTGAAATTGGTAGACACGCTAGACTTAGGATCTAGTGCCGCGAGGCGTGGGGGTTCGAGTCCCTCCACCCGCACTATATTAACTCTTTACAAACTCTAAAAATATCTCCATGAACATTGTAGAAGAAAAAGACGGCGACTTAAAAAAAGTCATAAAACTCAATGTGGAAGAAAAAGATTATGCCGACAAAGTAGAAGAAACGCTAAGAAACTATCGCAAGCAAATTAAAATGCCCGGATTTCGCCCGGGGCATGTGCCAATGAGCATGGTCAAAAAAATGTATGGCGACCAAGTTCTTGCCGACGAACTTAACAAAATTGTAGTAGGTAAATTATACGAATATA
>CAZLMS010000086.1:0-7858 GCA_964560645.1 uncultured Flavobacteriales bacterium
AGGATTGTTTGGTATATTTTTGTTAAGACTAAAAAAACAAAACATTTCCGAAGCTACCCGGAAATCAACGGAAACTTTTAGTAAAATGTTAGCGTATTTAAACAAACGATATTTTGAAATGAAATCCGGAAAACTCAATCTAAACCTCAATTAACCTTTGAAAAAAAAGGTGTACATATTACTTATTATTTCTTTTCTTTTCCAACACCTTCATGCTCGTATTATTACCAGCGCCGGAAACGGTAATTGGAGCGACCCAAACACTTGGGACTGCTCTTGCACACCTGCAGATAGAGACACTGTAGTTGTTGCTTCCAGCACCCAAGTGGACGTTGATATCAATTCTCCTGTATATGATAACATGCGAATAGAAATATACGGAACCCTTTGGTTTAAAAACGGAAAAAAAATTAACATGACCGCTAACGGAGTAGTCCAAATTTATCCAGGCGGATTGGTAGACGGTGGAAACGGCGGCTCTAAAATAAACATTGGCGGTGATTCAAAATGGGATGGTAACGACGGACCTGTTTCCGGTCCCGCATATATTGACGATTCCACTCCGGGATTTACGCCGGGAGTTTTACCGGTAAAACTGCTTTATTTTAACGCTGAACTCACTGAAGAAGGAAGCGTAGAAATCTCGTGGGCTACCGCGGCAGAAATCAACAACGATTATTTTACCGTCGAAAAAAGTACCAACGGCATTATATACGAAACCGTTGAAGAGGTAGAAGGTGCCGGAAATTCCAACACGGAACTGCATTACATAGTTATAGACAAAAATCCGTATGAAGGTACTTCTTATTATCGGTTAAAACAAACCGACTTTGACGGAAATCATGAAGTATTTGACATAGTCGCCGTAAATTATATGAAAGACGAAACTGCCAACACATGTGTATTGACTGTATATCCCAATCCTTGCGATGCTTTTTGCAATGTAGTGCTTTCTGACTGTGCCCGAAACAACAACAGCCAAATCATATTACAAATTTTGGATGCCAACGGCAAATTAATTACTACAACCTACCGATTGCCTGCATTAGACAGTGGTTTTCAATATAAAATCGATGCAAACAATTTGCTGGTTCCCGGATTATATTACATTAAAATAAATCAAGACGAAAAACAGTTGTTAGAAAAACTAATTGTAAGATAAACACATTTTGAACATAAAAAACACATATTGGCTATTATTGTTAACGATATTTTTCGGATGCATTCCGGAATCGAAAAAAAATGAACCGAGAAAAATTCCGGGACCACTCTTCGAAGATTCTGCAACTACACGAAAAAACGACAAGGATATTGCCATTTTTCCACTCCCAACTCCCTTTCAAACCGTTTCCATTTTAAAAAGTTTTGAACTCCCTTATTCCGATTCTCTGAATCAAATTCCCGCTAATATTTCCACTCTGAATAATAAAATCAAAAAAGCATTTTATTTGGGCGTTTGTTCCGTCGATATCGGATATAATTTAGCCTACAACCGTCTTAACGATGCCCAAAAGCAACACCAAATATTTACGTCGCTGCTCAACGATTTAAACATTCCTTATACTTCCAACCTTAATTTCGGTTCGGATAACACCGCACATATCAATACACTAATAAATAAATATATTCACGAATTTGAAACCGGTTTAAATTACCTTACCGGAAATAAGCTGTCAGAACTTCATCTGGCAACTATCATAGGTGTTTTTAGTGAAAGCCTTTATATCTCAGTAACAGTAGACTGTAAAAATCACGTCAATATTCGAAAGAATCTCATTAAACAACACCGTCTGTTTTGCGACAGCCTTCTAAAACTCATTGTAATCCAAAAACTTGAAACAAAGTTAGAACCATTGTATCATCATTTGCTGAGAATTAGAGATTATTACGATGCTTTAGACAAACAAGAAAATTATGAAAAAAATAATATATTTGTG
Source organism: uncultured Flavobacteriales bacterium (assembly GCA_964560645.1). Taxonomy (GTDB): domain Bacteria; phylum Bacteroidota; class Bacteroidia; order Flavobacteriales_G; family NORP312; genus CAZLMS01. The sequence continues at coordinate 1,938 of CAZLMS010000086.1, forward strand.
CTTCGAACAATGGTAAAAGATTTAAAACAAGCTATGCTCCAATGAATAAAGCACTCCTGTCTTTTTTACTTTTTTGCTTCTGTTTTCCGTTATTTTCGCAAGAACAAGACACTGCTAAAGCAGACACCCTTTCGGCAATTGCTTCCGACACCGTGATTATTAAAGCCGAAGCCGTAGAAAAATATAACGAAGGAATCTCGGCATTTAACAAATCTCAATACGAAAAAGCCATAAACCTTTTCTCGCAAGCTATTACCATTGACAACCGTTTTCTGAAACCATTCTTTAATCGCGCAATGGCACGAAAAGAAACCAAAGACTATACCGGAGCAATAAAAGATTTTGAACACGTATTGAAAAATGACAGCATAAATCTTGATAAGGTTCATTATCATCTTGCTTTAATATACATGGAAACAGACAACCCTGAAAAAGCTCTAAAACATTTTAGCGAAGCCTTACGCCTCAATCCCAAAATGGCTGAAGCCTATTATTATACTGGTGTTATTAAATTTCAACAAAACGATTTAGACGGCGCTCTCAATGCTTACAACAATGCCATTCGCACCAATCCCGATTATGCCTATGCATACAACGACCGGGGAAGTGTAAAAAGAGAAAAAGGAGACCTTAAAGGTGCCGAAAGTGATTATATTTCAGCTATTAGAAAAGACCCTCAACTCGCTTTTGCATACAACAACTTGGGGACAGTCAAACGTAAAATGGGAAAACCTGAAGAAGCTTTACAAGAATATAATCAAGCCGTCCGCCTAAAACCGGACTATTACATCGCATACAATAACCGAGGAGTAACCTATTTTGAATTAGGAAAATATGAAGAAGCCGTAAAAGATTTTTCCAAAGCCATAAAATACAACCCCAAATATGCCTACGCATACAACAACCGGGCTAACGCCAAATATAAACTGAGAGATTACAAAGGCGCTGTAGAAGATGCTACTAAAGCCATCGAATTAGATGCTAATTACGGATATGCCTACCTTAACCGAGGTATTGCCAAAGAAATGTTACGAGACAAAAAAGGAGCTTGCAAAGACTGGGAAAAAGCTGCCGAATTAGGAGTAAAAAATGCCGAAAAATATATCGAAACATCTTGTGATGAGTAAAAAAATATACATAACGCTCTTGTTCGGTTTGTTTATAGTTTTTGGAACATTTGCTCAAAAAAATGTGGAGTTTTCCAAAGAGAATTTTCCCAACCAAAAACCGGAATTAAAAAATGCTATCCGTGAAATTGAAACCGGCGATGAATATTTTGCCGAAGGCAATAAACAAGGTTATAAAAATGCACTTACCCATTATCTCATTGCCCAAGATTTTAACCCCAACAATGCCTTATTAAACTTTAAAATCGGCGTATGTTTTCTAAAAGGCTCCAATTACAAAACCAAATCATTGGAATTTTTTCAAAAAGCATATTCATTAAACCATCAAGTAGATAAAGACATTCATTTATATTTGGGAATGGCTTATCAGCTAAATGAAGAATGGGACAAAGCAATTAACGAATATAAAAAACACAAACAAACCATTCCTGCCACAGAAGGATTGGAAAAAATAGCAGAAGCAGATAAAAAAATAAAAGAGTGCGAAACAGGTAAAGAATTAACGGCAAACCCTATAAGAGTTTTTATTGACAATTTGGGACCCAACATCAACACCAAATATCCTGAATACGGCGCTATTATTACGGCAGATGAATCTGTGATGATGTTCACATCCCGAAGAGATAACACCACCGGAGGAAAAATAGACCCTTTTCTGGGAGAGTTTTACGAAGATGTATATATCTCTAAAAAAGTAAATGGAAAGTGGAGTCCTGCCGAAAACATGGGAAAACCCGTAAATACCGACGGACATGATGCTATTATCGGCTTGTCGCCCGACGGCTTCAGACTACTTATTTATTTAGATGATAACGGAGACGGGAATATCTACGAATGTTTCTTAAAAGGAGACCATTGGTCAAAGCCACATAAATTAGGAAAAAATATCAACACCGATTATCACGAGTCATCTGCCTGTTTTTCACCTGATGAACGATACCTGTATTTTGTAAGCGATAAACCCGAAGGAGGTTTTGGCGGGCACGATATTTATGTGAGCGAATGGAATGATGTAAAACAAAAATGGGGACCGCCCAAAAATCTTGGGCCGAATATCAATACCCCTTACGATGAAGAAGCTGTTTTTATACATCCCGATGGAAAAACAATGTATTTCAGCTCTAAAGGGCATAATACAATGGGCGGATATGACATTTTTGTATCGGAATTGAAAAACGGCATTTGGCAAAAACCTGTAAATATCGGTTACCCGGTAAACTCTCCCGACGACGATGTGTTTTTGGTAGTATCTGCCGACGGAAAACGTGGATATTATTCTTCTTTCAAGCCTAATGAAGGCTACGGTGAAAAAGATATTTATCTTATCACTTTCTTAGGCCCTGAAAAACAGGTTATTATGAATACTGAAGACAACCTGATTGCTAGTATCGCCCGTCCCGTAAAAGAAAAAGTAATAGAACCTGAAATAGAAGTCCCCGAAAAAAACATCACTATTCTTAAAGGAAAAATATTTGATGAACAAACCGGGCAACCCATCGAAGCCCAAATAGAAGTAATTGACAATGAAGCTGCAAAAGTAATTGCAAGATTCTCATCCAATTCTGCCAGTGGAAAATATTTGGTAACATTGCCGGCAGGAAAAAATTACGGTATAACCGTAAAACATCCCGATTATTTATTCCACTCCGAAAATTTCATCATCCCCCAATCTGCTGCATATAAAGAAGTTGTAAAAGATATCGGACTAAAAAAAATGGAAGTGGGAAAAACCATTGTGTTAAACAATATTTTCTTTGATTTTGATAAAGCCACCCTTCGTCCGGAATCGGAAGCCGAAATACAAAATGTATATACCATCCTGAAAGAAAATCCCAAACTTTCAATTGAAATCGGAGGACATACCGACAGCAAAGGTTCTGACGAGTATAACCAAAAACTCTCCGAAGCACGGGCAAAAGCCGTGGTGGACAGACTCATTGAAATGGGCATTTCTCCCGACAGACTTTCCTATAAAGGCTATGGAGAAACACAACCTATTGCCTCTAACGACACGGACGAAGGACGACAGCTAAACCGAAGAACCGAATTTAAAATTATAGGTGTCAAATGATGACCGATACGCCTATTTCTGCAGGAGAAATTGTAATTCTTATTTTTGTCTTTACAATGTTGGGTATCGGGATATGGCTGTTAATAAAATTTTTAAAATGGAAAAATCAACCGTAATTATTTACCTTATCTCATTTTTATTGTTCACAAGTTGTCAAGAACCTCAAAGTGGTCCTTGCGACTACGAAATATACAACGACGTCCTTTATACCATTAAAGATATTTCTCCCTTGGAAATAAAGGACGGAAAACAAATCTATAAAGTGTCTCTTTCAGTAAACAAAAGTTCATTCTACAATAAAGAATTAACCCTCAACGAAATAAAACCTGAGCTGGTAATTGACTCTGCGTTTTTGGTAAAAAACAAACTGCGAAAAGGCTTAAGTTTTTACGGTCAAATAAGCGAAATAAAAGACGGCACATGTACTCCTTACATTTTTGCCGTAGAAAAAGCTTTTAAAGAATAATTTGACTTCTTTTGAAAAAATTTTCCGAATATACGGCTCAAGACTATTTTTCAGAAATCAGAAACGGAAACCGGGTAGTATTAAGCAAAGCTATCACCTTGGTAGAAAGCACCAACCCGAAGCATCACAAGTTAGCTCAAGAAATCATCCGGCTTTGCCTTCCCTACACGGGAAACTCTCTTCGCTTGGGAATTTCGGGTGTCCCGGGAGCCGGTAAAAGTACATTTATAGAATCTTTCGGATTGCATATAGTAAATCAAGGGAAAAAATTAGGAGTATTAGCCATAGACCCCAGCAGCACAAAAACCAAGGGCAGTATTTTGGGAGATAAAACCCGGATGGAAAAGCTTTCCGTGCATCCTTATGCTTATATTCGTCCGTCTGCCTCAGGAGGAAACTTGGGAGGGGTTTCCCGAACCACAAGAGAAACTATGCTGCTTTTAGAAGCTGCGGGGTTTGAAGTGGTAATCATAGAAACTGTGGGTGTAGGTCAGTCGGAAACAGAAGTGCATTCTATGGTAGATTGTTTTATTTTGCTCCTTCTTACCGGCGCCGGCGACGAATTACAAGGTGTAAAAAGAGGTATTATGGAAATGTCGGACATTTTTTTGATTAACAAAGCCGACGGCAACAATCTGGAAGAAGCCAAAAAGAAAAAAGCCGAACTGAAAAAAGCTATTCATTTTTTACCGCCTCACGCGTCGGGATGGCAACCGGTAGTAGAAATTTGCTCGGCACTTACAGGTTTTAATATAGATAAAGTTTGGGAAATTGTACTGAATTATATTCATCATTCCAAATCATCCGGATATTTTGAAAGCAACAGAAACCGGCAGTTACTTAATTGGATGCATAATGCGATTAAAACCGCTCTTTACCAAAAGTTTTATACTCATCCCGAGGTGAAAAAACACTTGGAAGTTTATGCTGAAAAAGTTATAAATCGAACCATAAGCCCGTATGCAGCAGCGGAAGATTTAATGCGTTTTTTCCGTTTGTAAAGAAGTTAACTTTTTTTCTTTTTTTGCAGCATCCAAAGAGGTTCATTCATTCCCGAAGGCTTCTTCGACAACTCTTTTTCTTTAGCCGGATTACCAATCAACACTATGTTTTTATTCAAAAAACTTTTCACTACCACAGCCCCACTGCCCACGATGACGCCCTCTGCAAGCTCAACCCCCGGTTTTAGGGTTGCTCCGCTTCCGATAAAGCATTTGTCGTGTAATTTCACACTTCCGCCAACGGCAATATTATTAGCTAAATGACATTGCTTGCCAATTTGGGTACTGTGTCCTATTTTTGTTCCGTGAGCAATTTTAGTAAAATCTCCAATCCGTGTAATGTCATTGGAATAGCTTCCTCTTACAATTGTTACATCTGTTCCTATGAAACAATTTTTACCGATTTCCACGCTCCCTGATTGGGGTAGAGACCACATTTTTCCGTGCTTATCCCATGTCCAAAAAACACCTGTTGCCCCAACGATAGTGTGAGATTCTATTTCGGTACCTTCTCCAATAACCGTGTTTGGATAAATTACACAATGCGGATGAATAACTGTATTTTCACGGATAATTACGTTATCGTATATAACCGTATATGCTCCTATCGAAACATTATCGGCTATTTTGGAGTTTTGAGAAACCACTGCCGTAGGATGAATGCCTTTTTCAACAACTCCGCGAGGTTGAAATAATTGGGCAGCGGCATAAAAAGCTACCTTAGGTTCTTCCGTAAAGATATAATTTAACTGGTCGTTATCAGGTTTGGCATCAAGCGGAAGAATGACCGTACATCTTTGCAAAGAAAATTTGGAAATATCCGGTTCGGTATAATAAACAAGAGACTCCGGAAGACTGTCCGAAATTTTACAATACGCTTTTATTTTAAGATTGGATAAATAGACTTTTGTACGAAAATCAATATTTTCATCTTTCAGTTTTCGGGTGATATCCTCCAGTGAAAAGGCTGTCAAGACAATCTATTCGTTTTTCTTGTAAAACTTAGCGGGATTGCCAAACCAAATTTCGTTGTCTCCTATATTTGACCTAACTTGAGAACACGCTCCGATAATAGAATTTTTTCCAACGTTAAACCCTGGCATTAAAGTTACGTTAGCTCCAATTAAAGTATTATCTCCAATTTTTCCTACTTCTTTATAATCATCTTTTTCCAAGTTAGGCGTGTCGGTTAGAACAAAACCGTATTTAATGGTTACATTGCTTCCAATCTCAGCATTGGCGGAGATTGTACACCG
>CAZLMS010000087.1:0-1401 GCA_964560645.1 uncultured Flavobacteriales bacterium
GATAACAGTGATTTTGACAATGCTATTTTGTATTATAAACAGGGGCTAGAGATATTAAATCCTTCGGAATATGATTCGCTTTACTTTGAAACGGTTTTAAATTTAGCAACAGTTTACGTTACTTCCAAACAATATGAACAGGCATATTTTTTACTGGATGAAGCGGCACAGGAATTAAAAGAGACTAATCCCGTTTATACTGCGGAGTTATATTTGGAAAAAGCTCGTGTAGCAGCAGATTATTTACTGGCAATGGATAAAGCCATAAAATCTATTTCCGATGCTTTAACTATTTCGGAAAATACTCAAAACAAATACCTTCAATATAAAATTAAAAAGCAGTTAGCTTTTATTTATTATTCCAATAAAAAATACGAGGAGGCGAAAAAATACTTTTTTGAAGCATTAAACATTGCCCGAGAACTCAATCAGCCTTTACTGGAAATGAATATTTATATTTATCTGAGCGATTTGTTTTTAACTCAAAAAGACACATTGATGGCAATGGACATGATGTCCAAGTTGTTTCAATATGAAAACCGGTTTCCGAACGAACCTAAACTTATATATGCGTTAGGGGTTTATTTTAAATTGTCGGGGGAAAATTCAAAAGCATCGGAATATTTCAAGAAAGCTGCTCGTTTATTTGAAATGGAACAAAATTACAGATGGGCGGCTTATGTGTATTCGGTTTTGGCAGAAAACTATGCAGTGTATGAAGATATAAACAAAGCATTGGCATCTGCTAAAAAGGGGGCTTTCATGGCAGAAGAATACAATTTGCCTAAGGAAATGATGGATAATTACAAAGTTCTTTCATCATTATATGAAATAGAGGGGAATTACGGCAAAGCAAAAGAATATTATTTGAAATACAAACGCTTGCAAGATTCTTTGCTCAACGAAGAAATAAATAAAAATATTCAGTTGGTTGAAGCCGAGCTGTCCAAAAAAACTTCTCAAGCAGAGCTGGAACTGTTGAAAAAAGAAAAAGAACTTATTCAAGTTAAAGAAAGGCAGTTGTTTATAATTACATTGATTATTGTATTTATTGCTGTAATTATAGCGGTTTTCGCCTATTTACTATACCGAAGTAACAAAGAAAAAACAAGAATCAATCGGGAATTGGAAAATCAAACAAGGTTGTTGTATGATTTAAACAAAGATTTAGAAGAACTCTCTATTGTAGCAAGAGAAACAGACAACCATGTAATGATAACCAATGCCGATGATGAAATTATTTGGGTAAACGATTCTTTTTCAAGAATAACAGGATATGACCCGGCAGAAGTAATAGGCAAAAAGCCCAAAGATATTTTACGCATACAAAATGAAGATTTTTACAAAGAAATAGAAGAAATGATTCAATCCAAAAAGCCGTTTAGAGCAGAAGTGTTAAAT
>CAZLMS010000087.1:1411-1888 GCA_964560645.1 uncultured Flavobacteriales bacterium
ACAAACGACAGCGGAGTAGTGGAAAAATATATTTCCATAGGTGCCGATATAACCAAGAAAAAAGTATTTGAAATAGAACTCCAGAAATACGCCGAAAAGCAAGGTTTAATTAATGATATTAACACGGCTATTCTCAATTCCTTATCAACTCAAGAAATTATTGAAAATGCCTTGCAAAAAATTATTTCTAAATTCGGAGTGGCAAGAGCTTCTTTGTCGTTATTTAACTTTGAAGCGGAAGTATTTTCTTATTATGCATTTCAAGTAAATGCCGAAACCGGCAAAATATTTAAACAACAAGCCTTAAAACCGATGAATACCTTTAGAAATATTCATACGATAATAGCCGGAAAAAGGGTTGTAGAAAACAATTTACTTTCCCATAGCGAACATTCCGCCTCCGATATAGAACTGATAGAAACCGGAATAAAAAGCTATATTATGTTGCCGCTATCCTTTAACAACGAAGTATATGGG
>CAZLMS010000087.1:1898-7464 GCA_964560645.1 uncultured Flavobacteriales bacterium
TTTCAAGAAAATTATTTTGAAAAAGAAATTCAAAGCACACTTGTAGAAATAGCTCATAGCTTATCTATATTATTATATCAAAATCGGTTAAAAGACCAGTTGGAACGTTCAAACGTACTTATCAATCAAAAAAATAAAAATATCATAGACAGTATTAACTATGCCAAAAGAATTCAAAAAGCATTGCTTCCTTCGGAAGACTACATGCGGCAAATTATACCGGAAGTTTTTGTGTTAAATCATGCGAAAGATATTGTTTCGGGAGATTTTTATTGGGTGGAAAAAGGCATTGGGAAAGCATTTTTATCGGTGGTGGATTGTACCGGACACGGCGTTCCCGGAGCTATGATGAGTATATTGGGCATCAATTTATTAAGCCAGGCTGTTAATGAAAAAAACTTCGACAAACCGTCTCAAATTCTCAATTTCTTAAATGTAGGCGTTCATTTAATGCTACATACCGGAGCCGATGAAGACATTTCGGACGGTATGGACTTGGCTCTTATATCATACGACCAAAAAAATAAAATTATAGAATACAGCGGAGCGTTTAATCCGCTTTATATTATTAGAAAAAAAGAACTTTATGAATACAAAGCCGAGCGCTTTTCGGTAGGAGAAAAAATGAGTTCGGGATTGTTTACCGACCAAATTATTCAAGCAGAAGAGGGCGATATGGTATATTTATTTTCCGACGGTTTTGCCGACCAATTTGGAGGAGAAAACGGTAAAAAATATAAATATCACAATTTTAAGTCATTACTTATTTCTATATGCCAATTACCGGTAGAAGAACAAAAAGAAGCTTTGCTGAAAGAATTTGAAAAATGGAAAGGTAATTACCCCCAAACAGATGATATTTGCATTGTCGGATTTAGAATAACATAACCTTAAAAACAATAAAACTATGGAAAAAATAGCAGTTATCGGAGCAGGCACCATGGGCAACGGAATAGCCCATGTATTTGCACAAAAAGGATATCAGGTAAATTTAATTGACATTTCCGAAAAAAACTTGGAAAAAGCTTTGGCAACCATATCTAAAAACATGGACCGCCAAGTAAAAAAAGAAATTATTACCGAAACGGAAAAACAAGAAGCCTTAAATCGCATAAAAACTTTTACAAATCTAATCGAAGGCGTTAATGATAGAGATTTAGTTGTAGAAGCAGCTACCGAAAACGTAGAATTAAAACTCAACATATTTAAACAACTCGATGAAAACACTCCTGCACAAGCCATATTGGCAACCAACACTTCCTCTATTTCCATCACCAAAATAGCAGCAGCAACACAACGTCCCGACAAAGTAATCGGAATGCATTTTATGAATCCCGTTCCGGTAATGAAATTGGTAGAAGTAATTAGAGGATATGCCACTTCCGATGAAGTAACACAAACTATTATGGAACTTTCCGAAAAACTCGGAAAAGTGCCTGTGGAAGTAAATGACTATCCCGGATTTGTAGCAAACAGAATTTTAATGCCAATGATTAACGAAGCCATATATACTCTATATGAAGGAGTTGCCGGCGTAGAAGAAATAGATACGGTAATGAAATTAGGAATGGCTCATCCGATGGGACCTCTGCAATTAGCTGATTTTATAGGATTGGACGTATGTCTTTCCATTTTAAATGTATTATATGAAGGTTTCGGAAATCCTAAATATGCACCGTGTCCGCTACTTGTAAACATGGTAACAGCCGGAAAACTCGGCGTAAAATCAGGCGAAGGTTTTTATTCTTGGACACATGGTAGCAAAGAACTAATCGTTTCCGATAACTTTAAAAAATAAGAAAAACAAATGCTTTCTAAACAAGTGGTGGAAAGGGTTCAGGCTTGGGTCAACAGTTCCATTGACAATACGGATAAAGAACAATTAAAGAAAATGTTGGAGCAATCCGACCCGCTTTTGGAAGAAGGTTTTTACAAAGATTTGGAATTTGGTACTGGAGGACTTAGAGGCATTATGGGGTTGGGAACCAATTTCATAAATAAATATACCATTTCCATAGCTACGCAAGGATTAGCCAATTACATCAATCAAGTTTTTCAGGGAAAAGACAATGCCGTTGCCATAGCTCACGACTCACGAAATAACAGTCGTTTTTTTGCCGAAGTTGCCGCTCAGGTTTTTGCTGCCAATCAAATAAAAGTATATCTTTTCGATGATTTAAGGCCAACACCCGAATTGTCTTTCGCCGTAAGATATTTAAAATGTCAAGCCGGTGTGGTTATTACGGCTTCCCATAATCCGCCTGAATATAACGGATATAAAGTTTATTGGGAAGATGGCGCTCAAGTAACGCCTCCGCATGACAAAAATATCATTCAAGAAGTTGCAAAAGTAGGCACTTATGATAACGTAAAAACACAATTTAATTCTGAAAACATTATCATTATAGGAGAAAAGATTGATGAAGAATACTTGAAAAAAACCATTTCTTTAGCCTACCTTCCAACACATGAAAACAAACAAACCAAAGTTGTTTATACACCTTTACACGGCACAGGGATAAAACTTATTCCTAAAGCATTTGAATATTGCAAATATTCTTATACTGTTGTAAAAGAGCAAGAATCTCCCGACGGGAACTTTCCGACGGTAAGTTCCCCCAATCCTGAAGAAGCCTCTGCAATGGAATTGGCTCAAAAACAAGCCGAACAGCAAAATGCCGACATTTTTATAGGAACCGACCCCGATACGGACAGAGTAGGTGCCGGAATAAAAATTTCCGACGGAAAATATATGCTTCTCAACGGAAATCAAGCGGCAAGTTTGCTGGTATATTACAACTTATTGCAAAGAAAAAACAAAGGCTTGCTTCAAGGCAATGAATTTGTGGCTAAAACCATTGTAACTACAGACTTAATAAAGAAAATATGTGATGATTTTCACGTAGAGTGTTATGAAACATTAACCGGTTTTAAATACATTGCCGAACTCATCAGAAAATTTGAAGGCAAAAAAAAGTTTATATGCGGAGGAGAAGAAAGCTACGGTTATTTGGTAGGTGATTATGTACGCGATAAAGATGCGGTGGTTTCCGCTCTGTTTTTGACAGAAATAACAGAATGGGCTAAACGTCAAAACAAAACGCTGTTGGATGTGTTGTTGGATATTTATGAAAAATACGGTTTTTACTACGAAAAATTACTTTCAATAACCAAAAAAGGAATAAAAGGAGCAGAAGAAATTGCATTAATGATGAGCCGGTTAAGAGAAAATCCGCCCCAAGCCTTCGGCACAGATAAAATAGTTAAAATAATAGATTACCAATCCGGCATTGTTTATGAAAACGGTAAAGAAACCGGAAAAACCGGCTTGCCGAAATCAAACGTATTGCAATTCAATACACAAAACGGTACTAGCTTTACGGCACGTCCGTCGGGCACGGAACCGAAAATTAAATTTTATTTCAGAATCCGAATTCCCGGATTTTCTAAACAGCAATATTTTGAATATCAAGACAAAGCAGAAGAAAAAGTAAAAGAAATAATAAAAGAATTAAACCTGAAAAATTAAAACGATGGCAAAGAAACAAAGTATTTTAGACAAAAAATCTTTAGAATTTTTAGAACAATACATCAATAATCCGTCTCCTACGGGTTTTGAAAGCGAAGGACAAAAACTATGGCTTAATTATATTAAACCATACATAGATGAGTATATTGTAGATACTTACGGCTCGGTAGTAGGTGTAATAAACCCGAAAGCAAAATACAAAGTGGTAATCGAAGCTCATGCCGATGAAATTTCGTGGTTTGTAAATTATATTTCGGATGACGGCTTTATTTATTTAGTGAGAAACGGCGGCTCAGACCATCAAATAGCCCCGTCGAAACGAGTAAACATTCACACGGAAAAAGGTGTCGTAAAAGCCGTTTTCGGCTGGCCTGCCATTCATACCCGGGTAAGAACAAAAGATGAACCTGCTCCTAAAGAAGAAACCATATTTCTCGATTGCGGCTGCTCGTCTAAAAAAGAAGTTGAAAAATTAGGCGTTCAAGTGGGAGATGTGGTAACGTATGAAGACACTTTTATGATTTTAAACAACAACTTTTTTGTAGGACGGGCTTTGGATAACAGAATTGGCGGATTTATGATTGCTCAGGTGGCAAAAATGTTGAAAGAAAACAAGATAGACCTTCCTTTCGGTTTGTATATTACAAATTCCGTTCAAGAAGAAATAGGATTGCGGGGAGCGGAAATGATTGTAGAAACCATACAACCGGATGTGGCAATTGTTACGGATGTTTGTCACGACACCCGAACCCCAATGATAGACAAGAAGAAAGAAGGAGATTTTGCTTGCGGCAAGGGACCGGTATTAACTATCGGACCTGCGGTTCAAAACAATTTATTAAAACTCATAATGAATGCGGCTAAGGAAAATAAAATACCCTATCAAAGAGCTGCGGCATCCCGCTCTACGGGCACCGATACCGATGCTTTTGCTTATGCCAACGGGGGAGTGGCTTCTGCTTTAATTTCTTTACCTTTAAGATATATGCACACAACAGTAGAAATGGTTCATAAAGACGACGTGGAAAATGTGATTAAAATGATTTATGAATCGTTACTCAAAATCCAACCTAACCAAGACTTTCGTTATATTCAGTAGTGATTCGGATATTACATAACAAATGGACAGAGAGTCTTATATGGCTCTCTGTTTTTTTGTTGTTTTATTGGTTTTATGCTTCCGACGTAATTTTTCTGGCGTCCGATTCTTTAAGAATGGTAGAAGCTTTTGACCAAGACGAAGCCGATTTTTTGTGGCTTTTGATAGATGCATACAATCATCATTCTTTTGAAATACCTTTATACTGCTACGGACATTTGTACTACAACATAGGATTGATTGCGGTGTATGTTTTCGGGCTTTTTTCGGAAATTCACGATAAAGAAATTCTTGTAATACTAAGATTTACTTCTTTACTGTTTCATTTTGCAGCAGTATTTTGGTTTTATCATCTGATAAAAAAATATTTTTCCCGTTTTTCGGCATGGCTGAGTAGTATTTTGTTTCTGGCAGGCTCGGGAAACTTACTTTATTACACCACTAACTTACATCCCGATACCACTCAATTGTTTTTTATAGTCGGATTTTTTTGGTTTTTGCTTTCAGCCATTGAAAAAAGAAACTTTTCAAATTATGTTATGGCGGCTCTTTTTGCCGGATTGGCTTTTTCGGTTAAATATGCGGGATTATTTTTATTGCCGGTAATATTCATAGCCTTTTTAAGCAACATGCCCGCAATAAAAAATATTTCCATAACAACAAAAAACGCATGGATAATAACTACCCTGATTATCGGTTTGATTTTTATCAACCCGCCGGTTTTTAATCATTTATCATCACATCATTTTGACAATCAAATAATAAAAACATTAAATATTGTGCTTTGGGCAATTACTTTGATTTTCTTTGCAATTATTTTATTTTGGAAGTCGTCCAAAGAAAAAGTTATCAATATTTATTTTTCGGGAATTGTTTTCAGCATAACATTTCTGGTAAGTTTTGCATTAACAACACTTTACGGCTTCCAAAACTTGAAT
>CAZLMS010000087.1:7474-7857 GCA_964560645.1 uncultured Flavobacteriales bacterium
TATTTTTGATATTCAAGACTACCTTATTTCTACCCACGAATCGATTAATTATTTGGGGATTCGAGGTTGGATAGAGTTAATTGAAAAAAAACGTGTAATGCCTCAAATTATTTTCTACTCTTCATGGACAGGACTTTTTCTCTTGCCTTTTTGGTACAGAAAAAACACAAAAAAACGCTTTTTGCAACCGTTCATAATTTGGTTTGTTTTATATCATGCCATTTTATTTTTTAAAATTAACAGAATATACCCGCATTATTATTTGCCTGTAATTTTTGCTTACTTCCTCATTTTTTCCTTGATTTTGGAAGAGTTATCAAACAGGATTAAAAACCAAAAGATTCAAAAAAGTATGCAATTAACAGCGTTAATGATGGTAATTC
>CAZLMS010000088.1:0-3438 GCA_964560645.1 uncultured Flavobacteriales bacterium
TGGAAACCACCAATCCCGGAAATTCCGTAAAAGACAGAATGGCACTTCAAATGATAGAAGATGCCGAAAAAGAAGGAAAAATTAAACCGGGAGGCACCATCATCGAAGGAACTTCGGGAAATACAGGTATGGGATTGGCTTTAGCTTGTATCATAAAAGGTTACAAATTAATTTGTACTACCAACGATAAGCAAAGCAAGGAAAAAGTAGATATATTGAAAGCTATGGGAGCTCAAGTGATTGTATGCCCCACAGCGGTAGCTCCGGAAGACCCTCGCTCCTATTATTCTGTAGCCCGGCGGTTGGCGGAAGAAATCCCCAATTCTTTTTACATAGACCAATACAACAATCTTTCTAACAGAAAAGCCCATTATTTAACCACAGGTCCTGAGATATGGGAACAAACCGAAGGAAAGGTAACGCATTTTGTAGTTGGTGTAGGAACAGGCGGTACCATCTCAGGGGTAGGCAAGTTTTTAAAAGAGAAAAATCCAAATATAAAGGTATGGGGAATTGATACTTACGGCTCGGTATTTAAAAAATACCACGAAACAGGCATTTTCGACCCGAACGAAATTTATCCTTATATTACGGAAGGCATCGGTGAGGATATTATCCCCGAAAACGTAGATTTTAGTGTAATAGATGCCTTTGAAAAAGTAACCGATAAAGATGCGGCTATTTATACTCGAAAATTGGCAAGAGAAGAAGGAATTTTTGTAGGCAACTCCGCCGGAGCTGCTATAAAAGGCGTTTTGCAATTGGCAGACAAGTTCACAAAAGACGATGTGGTAGTAGTTTTATTCCACGACCACGGAAGCCGCTACGTAAATAAAATATTTAACGATGAATGGATGCGAGAAAGAGGTTTTTTAGAAGAAACCGCTCCAAAATCTGCCATGGATTTAATTGAAAAACATAAAAATTTAAAACTCATAACCGTTTCGGCAGATGATTCCGTAGAACATGCCGTTTCTTTGATGAAGAAATATAATATTTCGCAAATTCCTGTGGTAAATGGAGATACGTTTGTCGGCTCGATGGAAGATTCGGATATCTTTAAACAACTTTGTGAAAATCCGCAAGTAATTCATGAAAAGGTAGATAAAATAATGAATCAGCCATTTCCCGTTGTTTCTCCCGATGCTAACCTGAAAGATGTTGCCGCCCTTATTGCCAAAGGACATTCTGCCGTATTGATGAAAGACCATGTAGGAAATTGGCATATTATTACCAAACATGATTTAATAGACTCTATCGGATAAATTTAAAATGCAAGATTGGATTACCTATATAATTGTAACTTCGTCAGTTACTTATTTGATATATTACATATTAAAAAAAGTACGTCCCGCTAAAAAGAAGAACAATTGCAGCAATTGTAATTGCCATTAAGTTTGATGTCCGGGGCTGAGTAAATCGTTTACGGTTTTAACCGGAGTAAAAATTTCAGAAGGAATTTCCACAAAAACCGTTAACCAGTCAGCCATACTTCCATTCCATAAACCGGGCATTTCCAATGCCTTTATAGGTTTACCTTTGTAAGTTTTTTCGGAAATAAAACAAGCATTATCATCACGATATTTGGTTAAATCAAAGGTTTTGCCCTCAAAATCCTTGATATGAATTACCATATCTACGGGATTAAAATGAGTGGCTTGTTCCAGAAGTTGCTTTTGCTGCGGATTAGATAAATCTATTTGACTTTTTTCCACGATTTGCAGCGACAAATTTCCGTTGCGGTCTCTTACCCAAAAAGGTCCTCCTCCCGGAGCTCCCGTGTTTTTCACCATACCCGCCACGCGTAGCGGACGGTTTAAAAAACTTTTTAAATCTTCAATTGTTTCGCATTGATTGATAGCCGGAAAATATTTTCCCAACTCCGCCAAATGGGACCGATTATATGCATTTCCTTCTTTTATTTTTTCAAGCACGGAATTTCGAAGTTCGATAATTTGCATCAGCAACCCTCCGATAACTCGCTTCCAGCGAACCGATAACGGTTGTGTTCTTTCCGGTTGAATATTGTCTATATTTTTAATAAATATTAAATCGGCAGACAATCGGTTAATATTTTCCAACAATGCACCATGCCCCGCCGGACGACGAAAAGGTTCGCCGTTTTCATTTGTTACCACATTACCATTTTCATCTACGCAAAAAGTATCGGTTTCCGGATTTTGATAAGAATAAGTTATTTTAATGTTTTGTTTTAAATAAGTCTTGATAAGATGTTCATGGTGAGGAGAAATGGTAAAATGGATTTCTTCTGTGTTTAATTGTAAACTTTCCGAAATATGCTCTTCTAATGCATTTCTCACTTCGCATCCATATTTATGAAACGGAATAAAAGCTTTGGGTTTTTCCGAAAATCTGAACGGTTCTTCAAAAAGCAACTGCCGGATGATTTCTTTTAAATTTTTTCCGCTAATTTGTTCGCTGTAAAAAGGGAATTTTTTTAAATTTTCTTGAAAAAAGTGCAATTCATCGCTTTCTTTTTCTTCGTTTACAAATTCATATAAAAATTTAAACATCCGGGTTGCCGCTCCCGAAGCGGGAACGAATTTTTGGACACTCAATCTTTTGTTTTGTAAATATTTGGAAATAAAACGGTTTTGTTCCGAATCATTTAGTTGAAAAATACCGTCGCCAATTGTTGCCGGCTTCTCTATACTTGTAAAAATTGTTCCTTTTTGTAAGATTTCTATTTGTTTTTCTTTATTCAAAAACACAACATCGGTTTTATTGTTAATTTCGCTCCGGCGAAGATAAAAAAATGAAAGTTTCTTTTGATAATCTTGAGGTTGCTTTTAAAGATAAAACTACCGAAGAGTTAAAATTCTCTTACCGCATATTTAAACTAATGAGTAACCCCGCATTGGTCAAGTTTTTTTCTAAAGCCACCGTATGGGCACTTAAATTACACCTGCCTATTGAGTGGATGATACGAAAAACCGTTTACCGTCAGTTTTGCGGAGGAGAAACCATAAACAAAAGTTTACAAGTAGTAGAGCGATTAGGAAGAAACAATGTAAAGTCTATTTTGGATTATTCCGTGGAAGGAGAAGACAATGAGCAATCTTTTGAACAAACTAAAAAAGAACTTTTAAAAATCATTGATGTAGCGGCTAAAAACCCTTTTATCCCTGTAACTTGCATTAAATTAACGGGGATTATGCCGTCCGGGTTATTGGAAAAAGTAACCGAAAAAGGTATAGAAAACCTTACCTCTTCCGAGAAACAAGCATTTGAACAAGCCGAAAGAAGACTGGACGAAATCTGTAAAAAATCTTATGAAACAGGAGTTCCGATATATATAGATGCCGAAGAAAGTTGGATTCAAGGGGCAATAGACATGTTAGCAGAGTTAATGATGGCAAGATACAATGATAAAAAAGCCGTTGTATTCACTACCGGTACATTTGCACGGTAGTGAAT
>CAZLMS010000088.1:3448-7704 GCA_964560645.1 uncultured Flavobacteriales bacterium
ATTTACTACCGTGCAAATGTACCGGTGGGACAGGTTGGAATATCTTCAAAATTTGATAGAAAAAGCCCGGAAAGAAGAAAACATTGTAGGCGTAAAAGTGGTGCGGGGGGCTTATATGGAAAAAGAAAATATGCGGGCTTTGGAAATGGGATACCCCTCTCCTATCCAGACGGATAAAGAACACACCGACAGAGATTACGATAAAGCGATAGAGCTTCTTGTTGAAAATATAGATATTGCGGAATTATGTGCGGGAACGCATAATGAAAAAAGCTGTTATTATTTGATGGAGCTGATGGAACAAAAAGGATTAGCTAAAGACGACCGCCGTATATATTTTTCACAATTATACGGAATGAGTGATAACATCAGCTTTAACTTAGCTCATGCCGGATATAACGTATCTAAATATTTGCCCTACGGACCCGTAAAATCCACTATTCCGTATTTAATTCGACGGGCTGAAGAAAACACGGCTATCGCAGGACAAATGGGAAAAGAAATTCAACTGATAGAAAAAGAGTTGAAAAGAAGAAAAGCACTGTGAAATAATATATTATTTTTTAGCAGAAACCACCTTGCTTGCGTTAGGATCGTATTTAATAAACCAGTTTGCCCAAATTAAACGGGAAAGCCGGTAATTTAGCGGAAACAACACTATAATAGCCGATAAAATCAAACCTATTTCGTATTCCACAGGGAAATTATCCGGTGCTAACACTTCCGTGGCTACCCATACTGTTACAAATATTGCTACACTTATGGCATAACTTACATACGCTGCACCAAAATAAAACCCTGTTTCGGGAGTGTATGATTGTCCGCATACAGGACATTTTTTATACATCTTTGTAAGTTTGGAAAAATGATAAGGATTAGGGTCTTCAAAAAAATCTCCCTCATGGCAATGCGGACATTTATTGTAAAAAATACTGTATAACATACTATTTTTATCGAACAGCGGCATAATTTTCATTTTATGCAAAGTAAACGTTTTTGGGAGAATTGCAAGGTTATTAAAGTTACAATGAGATAAAAAACTTTTCTGTTTGAATACTTGGTGTGAGAACCTGATTTCTCTAAAACCATCCCTACGCTTGAAAGGCTTTTCCGGTTTTTTTTATTACTTTTACCTGCTGATATGTACTGCGATATTTTTTTGTTTACTCGTAGCTTACGCCGAAAAACCTTGGAAACGCTTGGTGTTTTCATGCTCCTCCTGTGCCTTGTCGCAGTCGGAAACCTGCAAACCTCTGCACAAAATAATAACCCCGAAACAGCCGTGGTAACTTCCCCCACCCCTCCGCCCCCTGTCTCTACTTTTACTGCCCGCGATTACAACGCCCACCACCAAATCTTCTGCGCCACTCCCTTAGGTAACAGCACCTTCGCACTTGGTGCCGGCTCTGAAATCATCCTCTACGACGGCCATAACTTCCGGTATGTGCCTGTGGGAGCGGGGAAGCTTGTCTACTCCATCGCTGCTCGTAACAACGATACTATCTGGTGCGGAACCCTTTCCGATTTCGGGTTATGTGCACCCGGCAGCACGGGAAAACTGCGGTTTCGCTCCCTCCGTCCGCTCGTGCATGACTCTCTTCTCCGGTTCAACATTGTCTGGCGTACCCACGCCTTTCCCAATGCTACCCTCTTTAACGGATTCTCTTACATGTATCTCTACATCCCCCGACACGACTCCGTTTGCGTTTTCTCTCCACCCGAAGGGGAACAGTTCTTTCTCTCCCACCAACCGAATGATTCCCTGCTCTTTGTAAACATGCGCAGCGGCGGACTTTGGAAAGTAAATATCCCCCAACTGGTGAATACAATCACAAATGGCAACCGCCAAACAACTTTGAAAAACTCCGCCAAAAAAAATCTTCAAAAAGCGTACAATTTTGCTCCTCCGCTTCCTGTTAAACCTGTGAAGGGTGCCGCATATTTGAAAAATGTTATGGATATCCTCCCTCATCCGGAAGGATTACTCATCATTACTGCTTATGACGGTGCATTCCTTCTGTCTCAAAAGAGCGACACTCTCACCCCTTGGGGAAATCCTCTTACCGCACAATTAGCCGGGAAACACTTGTTCTATGCTGCCGCAAAAATAAATGAGAACTATGCCATAGGTACTATGCGCAACGGCTTATACCTCTTTGACCGGCAGGGAAAGCTCATTGCGCACATCGGTAGAGACGAAGGACTACCCGATAACTTTGTCTGGAACATCGCTTACCAACCCGCCACTTCTACGGCGATTGTTTGCACCAACAACGGCTTTGCACTTATCACCCTCCCCGCTGCTATTCATACCCTCCCCGAAGGAAAAAAGTATCAGGGAAGCGTTCAAAACAACATGTTCTTTTTCAAAGAGCGTAATACCCTCCTGTTCCCCACCTTACAAGCCGTGTACCTGTTTCACCCTCTTAAGGGAATTTTACCTGTTCCCGGAACCGAAGGACAAAATTCGCAATTGGCTTTTAAACAGCCTCCCGACAGTGAAGGAACGATGTTTATTGCGGCAGGAAGGGGATTGTTTACCTGGAAATGGACACCTCAAGACATCACACAAGATAGCTCGCTGCCAAAAGCACAGCTGGCGGATAAAATTGATGCTAACTCTGTTGCCATTCATAAGGACTACCTGCTGGCAGGGGGGAGAGACGGACTATGCCTCTACCGCCTCAACCCGCAAGGTGAAGCCAAACGCTCCTCCCAATGCCTGCCACTAAACGAAGAACCCGCCTCCGTAGCATTTTACGCCTCCTATTCAAAAGGGCAGAGCGATAGTGACCTCTACGTCGTAGCAGGACTACGCACCAACGGCATTGCTGTAGCGGAAGTGAGAAGATTGCCAAACAAAGACACGCTTATACAACTCCAACATTACGACACCGCCCGCACAGGACTGCCGGCGGGAAATATTCGATTATTCCCCACCTCCCACGGGTTGCTGGCGGGCACAAGACAGGGGCTCTACAGAATCACTATTTCCCAAGACAGTGTCCGCCTCTCGCCTTTCTGCGATTTCGGAAAGATTTTCTGTAACGGTTCAAGAGATATTTTCCGTCTCTATGAAGAAAAAAACGGGGTAGTGTGGATTGATGTCCCTTATTCAGAAAAAGATGTGATTTACCACCTTCAACCTACTTCAGAAGGCGTTTTTACAATGGATTCCCTTTTCTCATACGCGTTGGATATTGGCGGAGTGCGTGCCATCACTCCGGATGGTAAAGGCGGGTTGTACATCGGTGGGGATTTCGGATTGGCCCACTACAGCCCTCACAGAGAGGAAAACATCCGCCGCCCGTTTCAATGCATCTGGAAAGACATTCGCACGCAAACAACGGATACCGCCGGAAATCCCAAAGATTCGCTACTATGGGCAGGATTCGGCAATCCACCTTCACCGGTGTTGCCTTATGCACTTAACCACCTCATCTTTGAGTGGGCGGCACCTTACTACTATCACCAAGACAAAGTGCAATACCGCTATGCACTTCTTAAAGAACCTGCATGGTGGGAACGCTTCACGGGCAAAGCAATCCCGGATACCGCTTGGTCGGAATGGAGCAAAGAACGGAAAAAAGAATATACCAACCTCCCGGAGGGTAACTACACCTTTATCGCAGAAGCCAAAAATGTGTATGAAATACACAGCACACCTGCAGTATTTCATTTTAAAATAACCCCGTCGTGGTACCACTCGGCTTGGGCTTATACAACTTACGCCATAATCTCTACGGGTACGGTTGCCGCAATAATTCTATTGCTTATGGCAAGAGCCAAAGCCAAACGAAAAGAACGGGAGTATTTGGCAGAGATAGAACGTCTTTCTCTGGTAGCCCGGGAAACGGACAATGCCGTGCTGCTCTGTGAACCCGGCGGGCAAATCGTTTGGGTAAATGACGCTTTCCGCCGAATGACAGGCTATACATTTGAAGAATATCAACAACATTACGGAAACACGCTCCAACAGATAAGCAACAATCCGCAAATACAGGAATTGATTAACCGCTGCATTTCCCGAAAAGAAACTGTGGTGTATGAAAGTCTTACTACCACCAAAGACGGTCAAAACAAATGGATACAAACCACCCTTACACCCGTAACCGAAAACGGAAAACTACGTTGGCTGGTAGCCGTGGATGCCGATATTACCGCCGTGAAAAAAGCTCAACAAAAAGCAGAGAAGGAAAAAAAACGGGCAGAGGCAGAGAAAAAAGTGGCGGAAAAACGCAAAAAAATAGTAGAAG
>CAZLMS010000089.1:0-7703 GCA_964560645.1 uncultured Flavobacteriales bacterium
ATTTCCGTGAATATTCCTTCGGGATTTTTAACCGAAGGCACCATGTTTAAATTTGTATTTCGGGTTGCAGGAGGAAATAATCTTTACATAGATAATATTAATGTTTCTGGAACATTTAAAGATGTTCCCGTGCTAAATTATCCGGAAGATTTAAGTACAGATGTAGTTACTAATGTAACAATAGACTGGAAGTCTGTTCAATCTGCCGATAGCTATGAATATCAGGTGGATACTACCATGTCCTTTAATTCTGCGATGCTTATTTCCAGTACCAAAACATTTTTGGGCAGCGACCCTAATCTTTCCGACACTGAAGAACAGCTTAATTTGATGTCCAATACCACTTATTATTGGCGTGTTCGAGCAATTAGTAACGGAGTGGCAGGTGATTGGAGCAATGTGTGGTCATTTACGACGGGAGATGTGGTAAACGGCACTCAATCGGCAACAATCCAAAAAGTGGAAATATACCCCAATCCCGTACAAAATACATTGACCGTTGCCTATCCTAATGAAGCGTTTAAATTAGAGATATATAATCAAATCGGGCAAAAAGTATATCAGCAAAATGCTCGAGAAACTGCTTCTATAGAAATGAATGGGATGCCTGAAGGGGTATATTTCGTAAGAATTTCTTCCGCTCAAAACGTGGTGGTTAAAAAGGTAGTAAAGAAATAAAAAAAACAGTAGGGGGAGAGGAATTGTAGAGCAAGGACGACGATAATTGACAGTTTTCTTGTCTTTGTTATTCTTTTTTTGTAAGAAAAGCTGTTACTAATCTAATTTTAAAACAGCCATAAAAGCTTGCTGAGGAACTTCTACATTACCCACTTGTCGCATACGCTTTTTACCTTTCTTTTGTTTTTCAAGAAGTTTACGCTTTCGGCTAATATCCCCGCCGTAGCATTTGGCGGTTACATCTTTTCGCAGTGCTTTTACGGTTTCGCGGGCAATAATTTTGGAACCGATAGCCGCTTGAATGGCAATATCAAATTGCTGGCGCGGAATCAATTCTTTTAGTTTTTCACATATTTTTTTGCCAAACTCGTATGCTTTATCTCTATGAATAAGTGCAGAAAGTGCATCTACTTGTTCTCCGTTGAGAAGAATGTCCAATTTAATTAAATTAGACGGGCGGTAACCTATAAGTTGATAGTCAAAAGAAGCATATCCTCTTGATACGCTTTTCAATTTGTCATAAAAATCAAACACAATTTCTGACAGCGGCATTTCAAACTGCAATTCTACACGGTCGGTAGTTAAATATACTTGGTTTTTGAGAATTCCTCGTTTGTCGATACATAAATTCATAATCGGACCGATAAATTCCGATTTGGTGATAATCTGGGCGGCAATATAAGGTTCTTCCACATGGTCCAGCAAAGTAGGGTCGGGGAGGTCGGAAGGGTTGTGTACATTGATTTCTTGTCCTTTTTTGGTGTATGCTTTATAGGAAACATTGGGTACGGTGGTAATAACCGTCATGTCAAATTCTCTTTCCAGTCGCTCTTGGATAATTTCCATGTGCAGCATACCTAAAAATCCGCATCGAAAGCCAAAACCCAATGCGGCGGAAGATTCCGGTTCAAATGTTAAAGAAGCATCGTTCAACTGCAGTTTTTCCATGGCTTCTCTGAGGTCTTCATAATCGTCGGTATCAACCGGATAAACTCCTGCAAACACCATGGGTTTTACGTCTTCAAAACCTTTAATGGCTTCTTTACACGGATTATGCACATGCGTAATGGTATCGCCCACTTTAACCTCTTTTGCTTTTTTTATGCCCGAAATAATGTAGCCCACATTTCCTGCCGAAATCTCTTCTTCAGGTTGTAAATCCAGTTTCAGCACACCGATTTCATCTGCATCATATTCTTTGCCTGTATGAAAAAATTTGACTTTGTCATTCTTCTTGATTTTTCCGTTAAATACTCTGAAATAAGCAATTACCCCCCTAAAAGGATTGAAAACCGAATCGAAAATCAAGGCTTGAAGCGGAGCGTTGGGGTCGCCTTTTGGAGCAGGAATTCTTTCAATAATTGCTTCCAGAACTTTATCTACACCTTCACCTGTTTTTCCGCTGGCAGGTATAATATCATCTCTGTTGCAGCCTATTAAGTCTACAATTTGGTCTTTCACTTCTTCGGGCATGGCGCCGGGTAAATCTATTTTGTTTAATACCGGAATAATTTCCAAATTGTGTTCCAATGCTAAATATAAATTACTGATAGTTTGTGCTTGAATACCTTGAGAAGCATCTACCACCAACAAAGCTCCTTCACAGGAAGCTATGGAGCGGGAAACTTCGTAAGAAAAATCTACGTGACCGGGCGTGTCGATTAAATTTAGAATATAATTCTGTCCTTCATAGGTATAGTTCATTTGGACGGCATGGCTCTTAATGGTAATGCCTCGTTCGCGTTCCAAATCCATATCGTCGAGTGTTTGTTCCTTGAGTTCTCTTTCGGAAATGGTTCCGGTCATCTGAAGCAAACGGTCGGCAAGTGTACTTTTCCCGTGGTCAATATGAGCTATGATGCAAAAATTTCTGATATTTTCCATCGTATAAGGGATTATTCTTTGATATTGGCTTTAGGCAGCGGATTGGCAGATAGCTCTTTATAGAATTTTCTATTGTGAAATATGTCGCAAGCTAAATAAACAGCATTTCTAAATGATGTAATATCGGCAATGCCTTTTCCGGTTATTTCGTATGCCGGCCCGTGGTCGGGAGAGGTGCGAACAATTGGCAAATTGGCAGTAAAGTTTACTCCTTCTGAAAAATAAAGTGCTTTAAACGGGGTAAGTCCTTGGTCGTGATACATGGCAAGAACAGCGTCAAATTCATGTAGTAATCTGGCATTGCCAAATAAACCATCGGCAGGATAAGGACCAAAAGCCAAAATATCTTTTTCTTTGACTTCTTGAATAGCCGGTCTGATGATTTTGTCTTCTTCGTCGCCCAACAGTCCCCCGTCTCCGGCATGAGGGTTTAATCCCAATACGGCAATCTTAGGTTTTTTTACAAGAAAATCGGTGATAAGAGAGTGGTGTAACGCTTCTATTTTTTTTACAATCAAATCCTTTGAAATAATTTTTGGAACTTCTTTAAGAGGTTCGTGAACGGTTACCAAAGCTACTTTGAGGTTTTCCGTTACCATCATCATTAAAGGGTTGTCTTCATTGGCATAAGAAGCTAAAAATTCTGTATGACCTTTAAAATCAAAGTTTTTGGATTGAATGAATTTTTTATTGACAGGAGCGGTAACCAGCACGTCAAATTTATTGTTGGCAAGGTTATCTACAGCGTGTTTAAGAGAAAGATAGGCATATTTTCCAGATTCCAAAGTAGGTTGCCCGGGTTGAATTTTGGTTTCTTCACGCCAAACGCTCACGATGTTTATTTTTTTCTTTTGCGCATCGTCTGCATGATTGATTAGGTTGATAGGCAAATCCCCTATTTTAAGCATATTGGAATAATAGGAAAAAATTCTTCCGGAAGCAAAAACAATGGGGGTGCAAAATTCCAGCATTCGACTGTCCGAAAAGGTTTTAAGAATAAGTTCCGGTCCGATGCCATTGTAATCACCTAACGAAATTCCTACTCGTATTTTATTCTTTTTCATTTTATTATCTGTTTAATAAATTGATATAATAGTCTTACGCCTACACCTGAACCTCCTTGAGTCATGTATTTTCTTTTAGCAGCTAATCTTGCAGGTCCTGCAATATCCAGATGAATCCAAGGGTAGGCATGATTTCCTTTTTTATCTTTAGTAAACACTTCTAAAAACTTTCCTGCAGTAATGGAACCTGCCATTCTGCCGGAGCCTATATTTTTAATGTCTGCAATGGGAGATTTAATGTCATCTTCATATTCCTTCCAAAACGGGAACCGCACTACTCGTTCATAAACTTCTTCGCCAGCTTGTTGGAGAATGTCAAAAGGTTCTTGAGCCGTCCCCATTCCTACAATTCCATAATCTCCGATAGCTACTTTGGCAGCCCCGGTTAATGTGGCTATATCAACAGTCAGTTCGGGTTTATATTTTTGAGCATAGGCAAGTGCATCTGCCAAAATCATTCGTCCTTCGGCATCGGTGTTTAAAACCTCTACGGTGGTTCCGTTATACATTGTAATGATGTCTCCGGGAGCATAAGCGTTTTTACCCGGGCGATTATCCGTAGCGGGAATTAAACCGATTACATATACGGGAAATTTATTTTTAGCAATTGCATGAATTGCAGCAACCACTGCTGCAGCACCTGCCATATCGGTTTTCATTAAATCCATGCTGTTGGGGGTGGGTTTTAAGCTCAACCCCCCGGTATCATATACCACTCCTTTGCCTACCAGTATAATGGGTTTCTTGTTTTTGGCGTTTTTAGGTTGATAAGTTAAAATATTAAAAGTAGGAGGAGTTTCGCTTCCTTTGTTTACGGCTAATAAACCACCCATTTTCAGGGTTTCTATTTTTTTCTTTCCAAAAACATCTACTTTAAATCCTGCTTTTTTTCCGAGTTTTTCTATTTCTTTTGAAAATTGAACGGCGTTGAGATAAGATTGCGGCTCA
Organism: uncultured Flavobacteriales bacterium; assembly: GCA_964560645.1. Taxonomy (GTDB): domain Bacteria; phylum Bacteroidota; class Bacteroidia; order Flavobacteriales_G; family NORP312; genus CAZLMS01. The sequence goes on from CAZLMS010000089.1 coordinate 4,575, forward strand.
TTTACCAAATCGCGGCAGATAAAAACGGATTCTACCAAAGTGGAAATTTCTTTAACATCTTCTTTTTTTAATACATCGGAGGAGATTTTAATTTTTTCGAGCGTATTTTTTTTGTTGGCTTTATCGGAAACATATTTTAAAAACTGATAGTTAGATAAAGCCGCGCCTTCGGTAAAACAAAAGGCATATTTTTTTTGTTCGGTAAAGTCAAATACGGTAAGCGTTTTTTCTTTTATCCGGTTGATTTTTTCCGTCACACTGCTGCCCGAGGCACGGAGCGTTTCGCAGAGTTCGGAGTCAATGGGTGTTTTTTTGTCGATTAAAATCACAAAGTAATTCTTATCTAAGCAGCATAAGTGTTGTAATTCTCCCGATTTTTTGTCGCTTTCTACGGATGCTGTATATGCTTCCGGCAAAATTCCGTTTAATTGTTCTTTATCATGAATTAAAAAGGCTGCTGTTGCAGGAACTTTTTTAGATTTTGTATGGATAATTTCGAGTTTCATGTTTTATGTTGTATTTTTGACAAAATTAAGCAAAACAACATTAGATAGTTTTTTACTTATGAACACGGAACAACTATTATTGCGTGCATTGAATTTGGAGCCGTTGTCGGCAGAAGAAGGAGTTTTTCTTTTTGAACATGCGCCTACCATAGAACTGGCCGCTGTGGCACATGAATTAAGAATGAAAAAAAAGCCTGACAAAAAAGTTACCTGGATTATTGACAGAAACGCCAATACAACTAATGTATGCATTGCCAACTGTAAGTTTTGTAACTTTTTTCGTCCGCCCGGACACAAGGAGCAGTATATAACTACTATTGAGCAATATAAACAAAAAATTGAGGAGACTTTTCGATACGGGGGCGAGCAGTTGCTGTTGCAAGGAGGACATCATCCCGATTTGGGATTGGATTATTATGTGAATTTGTTTAAAGAATTAAAATCACTTTATCCGAATTTAAAACTTCATGCATTGGGACCTCCTGAAATTGCGCATATATGCAAATTGGAGGGTAAATCACATGAAGAAGTGCTTTCGGCGTTAATTGAAGCAGGTTTGGATTCATTACCCGGCGCCGGAGCCGAAATATTAAACGACAGAGTAAGGCGTTTAATATCAAAAGGAAAATGTACGGCTCAGGAGTGGCTGGATATTATGCATGTGGCTCATAAATTAGGACTGACAACATCGGCAACAATGATGTTTGGACACGTGGAAACCATATATGAACGATTTGAACACTTGGTGAAAATCCGGGAAGTGCAAGATAAAAAGCCCAAAGGAGCTAAAGGTTTTATCGCTTTTATTCCATGGCCTTTTCAAGACGAAGGAACATTGCTCAAGAAAATTAGAGGTATTAGAAACAACGTTACGGCAGACGAATACGTTAGAATGATTGCGTTGAGCAGAATTATGTTGCCGAATATTGATAATATTCAAGCCTCTTGGTTAACCGTAGGCAAAAAAACAGCTCAGGCTTGTTTATATGCCGGAGCAAATGATTTTGGTTCTATTATGATAGAAGAAAACGTGGTATCGGCGGCAGGAGCGCCGCACCGGTTTACTTCTCAAGCCATTCAAGATGCTATTAGAGAAGCCGGTTTTGAACCTCAATTGCGAAATCAACAATACGAATATCGGGAATTACCTGAAGAAATTGAACAGCAAGTTATTACATATTAAAACAATAAAACCTTTTTCGGTGAAGAAACTTTTTGTTTTTTGGTTTTTTGGCTTCCTTGCGTTAAGTACTTTTGCCACGCATAACAGAGCGGGAGAAATCACTTATGTACACATTAGCGGGTTAACTTATAAAATCATTGTAACGACTTATACCGACCCGGCAAGTATAGGGGCAGACAGGTGTGAGTTGGAAATAAAAATCAAGAGTTCTTCATCTACTTATGTGGATACTATTCCGAGAATAAACGACGGATTTTTTTGTGTAAATTGTATTCATTGCGGTGAGCAGATAGCCCCGAATGTAAAGAAAAATATTTATGAATTAGAATATACTTTTCCCGGTCCGGACAGTTATATAATTTCTGTAGAAGACCCTAACAGGGTAACAGGCGTAAACAATATTCCCAATTCGGTTAATACACCTTTTTATATAGAATCTACTTTAATGATTGACCCTTTTGGAGGATATAACAGCAGTCCGGTGTTGCTAAATTCCCCCATTCAAGACGGTTGTGTGAAACAACCTTATCAATACAGCCCGCTGGCAGTAGATACAATAGACGGAGACAGTCTGGCTTATGAACTTGCATATTGTAAGGGAGCAGGCGGACAAGTAATACAAGGATATACTTTCCCTAACGAAACCCCATCTTGCCCTTCGGGAACTATTACCATAGACCCTTTAACCGGTGAATTATATTGGGATTCTCCTCAGTGTGTCGGTTTATATAATCTTTGCATTTTAATAAAAGAATATCGTAACGGGGTGTTGATAGGGACAGTGCTAAGAGATATGCAAATTACCATATACGATTGCAACAATCATCCTCCTGAAATAGACCCCATGCCTGAATATTGCATTTTAGCCGGAGATACGGTGGATTTTTCCTTTCAAGCTGCAGATCCTGACACTCAGCAAACGGTAACCATTTCTGCTTATGGAGATATGTTTAATTATCCCAACCCGCCGTTGTTTGATTCTGTTCCGGGCAATCCTGCTACAGGACACGTTTATTGGGAAACATCATGTGCCGATGTACGGGCATCTTCTCATGTAATGTATTTTAAAGCGGAAGACAATGATTTTAACTATTCTTTGAGCGATTTTAAAGCATTGTCTGTAAGAGTAATTGCTCCTGCACCGGATACAATTTCCGTGAAACCCCAAGGCAATTTTATTCATGTAAACTGGAGCAAAGATTATTGTTCTAATGCCTCGTGTTATAAAATATATCGAAAAGCAGATTCTTTGGGATATGTTCCTGACAGTTGTGTTACGGGAGTGCCTGCTTATACGGGGTATCAGCTTGTTGGTCAAACGTCTTCATGGAATGACACTTCTTTTGTAGATACAGACCCTTCATTGGTTCACGGGCAGCAATATTGTTACATGGTAGTGGCATGCTTCGATGATGGGGCGGAAAGTTATCCCACTTATGA